>WAHY01000004.1:163046-188368 GCA_009873635.1 Nitrospinota bacterium | reverse complement strand
CCCCCCCCACCCGGGGGGGCGCGGCGGGGTTCCATGGCATCCACCTCCCAGGCGTACGCCTGTCGTCGGGCGCCTGCCAGGGGCCGAAGGGCCTTCAGCGGGCGACGAGATCGGCTGCGGCGAGGCCCGACAGGTACGCCCCTTCGACGCGGGCTCCGGCGAAGACCTCGCCGGCCAGGATCAGCCCGTCGTCGACGGTGATCGCTCCGTCGGTGACGGCCGACATCGTCGACGCCGACGAGCTTCGCGACATCATTAAAAATCAATCTAAAAAAGATGAAAGTCCTGAAAGCGCAAACATAAGAGTGAATGTTGAGCTCCTCGATTCTTTGATGAACCTGGTGGGAGAAGTCGTTCTGGCACGCAACCAGTTCTCGCGAATCATAAATGAAAGTAATGATTCATCTATTTTAGGCACCTCTCAGAGTCTAAGTCGTGTAGCCACCGGCCTTCAGGAAACAGTGATGAAAGCGCGGATGCAACCCATTAAAAATGTCTGGGGCAAACTTCCCCGTATGGTTCGCGATCTTTCCATGAATTGTGGAAACAAAATTCGCCTTGAAATGGAAGGGCAGGAATCTGGTCTCGATAAATCCCTGATCACAGCTATTCAGGATCCTTTGATGAATATCATCAGAAATTCAATCATACATGGCATAGAAACTCCCGAAGAACGTCGTGAGATAGGGAAACCTGAAGAAGGGGTTATCCAACTCCGTGCTAAAAATCAAAATGGACAAATACATATAGAAGTTCAGGATGATGGCCGGGGGATAAATTTCGAAGAGGCCAGAAGCCAGGCAGTCAATGATAAACGGATCACCCGCGAACAGGGGGAATCGTTAAGCGACAGGGACTGCGGGAAACTTCTGTTCATGAAAGGTTTTTCCTTGACCAGGCACAGCCTGATGAAACCAACAAAAGGTAACGGCCTGTCTGATACCCGCGCATTGATTGAAAAAATAGGTGGCGCTCTTGATATTGAAGTGCATCCTGAAATAAGTACCACCTTGAAAATAAAAATCCCGTTAACTCTTGCTATCATTCCCGCATTGATCGTTTCAAATGGTCCAAACCGATTCGCAATTCCACAGGTAAATATAAAGGAATTGATATGGCTGGAAGAAGGTCAACTCCTTAACCAGATTGAGGAAATAACAGGGAGCCAATTCTACCGTTTACGTGGGAATTTATTACCGCTGGTCCATCTAAACAATATTCTCGGCATTGAGCCGGTTGAAGATCGTCCTGATTTGAACATAGTTGTTCTTCAGGCAGATGAATGTCAAATTGGCCTGGTAGTGGAACAAATTCATAATACCGAGGAAGTTGTTGTTAAATCCCTGGAAAACCTGGTAAAGGATTTAAACGTATTTTCCGGTGCCACCATTTTAGGAGACGGGAAAATCGTTCTCATTCTGGATGTGATGGGACTGACCAAAAGTGCCATGATTATTTCTGACAAAAATTCAAAAAGTGAACTCATTGAGTCTGTTTCAAAATCACAGGCAGATGATGAAGCAGAAGAGTCCATGTTGATTGTGAACCTGGGGAACGACCACAAAATGGCAATACGGCTTGCAGATGTAGCTCGCCTGGAAGAGTTATCCAGATCCGATATTGAGTTGTCAGGGGATGTGCAGGTCATTCAATATCGTGATGAAATCATGTCCCTGATTAACATACCCGAGCAGTTTAATAAGCCATTTCAAGTCCCTGAAAAAATTAAAGTGGTGGTTTATATTCATGAGGGGAAAAGTATTGGCCTGATAGTAGAAAATATTCTGGATATTGTTCAAAGTGCAATAGATAAAAAACGCCAAATAAAAGGCTCAAGTTTAATGGGGACTATTATTACCAACAACTCAGTAGTAGACACCATCCATGTGGAAAACTTGATAAAAAAAATTTTTACATCAAGGAAGGATTGAGACAATTTTACGCCGCGAATGGCAAAAAGGGGCTGGAAGCTTTGAAAATCAACCCGCCAGATTGCATTTTTTGAGACCTTCTTATGCCCAACCTACACAAGCTAATCATTTATTCTGACCTCAGTCCTGCTTTACCTAGTCTATTTAAGTTCAAAACCTGTCTTATATTTCTTCCCCCTAACGATATAAAAAAAAGGAATAATCATTAACTATAAAATATCAAACATAATGAAAGGGTATAGTTCTGGGGAGAACATATTATGCATAAAGCTACAGATGAAGCCAAAGACAAGGTCAAGCATTTCGTCAATCCTCCTGCCATTCACATTAATGCCAGGATGTCAGTTTTGGATGCTTGCAAGAGAATGAAGAAACACAAGGTCGGGTCTATTCTGGTTTCTGAAGGGAAGAACTTTGTAGGAATCTTCACAGACGCGGATTTGTTAACAAAAGTCGTTGCCCAAAGCCAGTGGCCTCAAAAAACTCTCGTTACCACAGTGATGACCAAAGAAATGATTTATATTGATTCTGAATCCACTATGGTCGCTGCATTTCTGAAAATGCAGAATCATAATGTCCGTCATCTGGTTGTCAAAGAGGAACACGATGTAATGGGAGTTATTTCAATAAAGGATGTAGCAAAATATTATGTTCACAAATTCAGCGAACATTGAAAGGGGACTTGAGAAACCTGTATTTTTACCCCCTGTTTTTTAATCCCTGCACTTCATCCAAAACTTCCTGTCGTGTCAGTATCCCTTTTTGCTCCAGCAAAGCAATAAGGGCTGAAACTTGAAAAATATTTTCCTGAACAGCTTCTTCCTCACTCATAACATTCTTCTCCTGGTCATCAGTCATACTTCCCCTCTCCGTAATACAAGGCATTTTGTTAAATAGTGCATTCCGGCCAGAAATTAACCTCTCAGCAAATGTGCTTTTAAGGGATTATAATTGAATGTTGAGAAATCTTCCACTCAGCGGCACAATAGTTTTGCAAAAGCCGGTTCGCTTAAAAAACGAGCTACATCGACATACTAAACCAAATTCGAACCGATGGATGGTAAGCCTGGGTAACCTCACACAGTGCTTAATGGTGGAATATCCTCTCTCCTTTCTAAAATGAGGAAGGCTGTATCACCCTTGTGTATTTTTTATCTGGCAACCGATTCACAAAGCGGGATACTTTGGGTCGGCTCGCTCAGTATCAATGCAACGGTCGAAGTTCGAAACAACTCTTCCATACTATCGATCGAGTCGTTCAGCCTCTGATGCAGTCGACAAAGGTTTTTGCCATGGGTTTTCAATTTCAAAGGGCAACTCTTTATATGCTTGATAGGGTCCACTGCATTAATAACATTCAACAATGGCAGGTCTTCTGGAGCCTGAGCCAGAACATAACCCCCATGCAGGCCTTTCTTGGAATAAACCACTTCGTGCTTGGCCAAAGCCAATAAAACTTTTGATAAATAATGTTCCGGAACCTTCGTCCATTTCGCTATCTCGGCTGTTGTATTGGGCTTATCCGGATTCTGGGCCAAACAAACTACAGCCCGTAATGCATATTCTGACGTCTGGGATATCATAATACCTCTTCAACAAAATAATTAAATCTTGACAACAACAATAACATACAATAAAATTTTTCTAAATAAAAGATAAAAATATCTTTTTATCTTTATATAATACTTTACCCTGTCTGACGGATGGTTCTTGAAAAGCATTTTGCGGAAGCAATGATCTTTAAATTGCCAGAAAATGTTCAGCGCACAATGCTTCAAATCTTTCAATACAAGGAGACCTGCCTATGAGAAAAGTTATAACTGCAATAGCGGCAATGGCCATTTCTACCAGCTTTGTAGGAACATCTCTAGCCGGGGTCACAGCAAAATTGACCACCGCCCCAATGTTCCCCCAGCTGTAAAGCGTGCTGCCGATACGGTTGTGATCAATCTGGAAGCCAAGGAATATATTGGTAACCTGGCTGACGATGTAAAGTATAGCTTTTGGAGCTATGGTGGAACGGTTCCAGGGCCCATGGCAAGACTCCGTGTGGGAGACAGCATAGAGTTTCATTTGTCCAACGCTAAGAGCAGCACCCAGCCCCATAACATAGATATTCACGCAGTCAATGGTCCGGGTGGTGGAGCCGCTTTCACTACTGTGGACCCTGGACAGGAAAAAATATTTACCTTCAAGGCCAAGTCTGCAGGTCTCTTCATCTACCATTGCGCGGCAGGTTCTATTGTGGATCATATCTCAAATGGGATGTACGGTCTGATTCTGGTTGAGCCGGAAGGTGGTCTGCCCAGGGTAGACCGGGAGTTTTATGTTATGGAAAGCGAATTTTTCACGACAGACCCTAAGAACGGTGTCTCTGAATTTGACATTCAGAAAGGACTTGATGAGCACGCAACGCATGTCGTCTTCAATGGAAGAGCCGGTGGTTTATTAGGCAAAAACGCTTTGAAAGCCAAAGTTGGTGAAACGGTAAGAATTTATTTTGGCAACATCGGTCCCAACAGCATTTCTTCTTTTCACATTATTGGCGAAATCTTCGACAAAGTGTACAACGAAGGAGGAATTGGTGGTGCCATGGGCAAGGGCATTCAAACAACATTGGTTCCGTCAGCAGGCGCAACGATTGTAGAATTCAAGGTCGATGCTCCGGGTGCCTATGCCCTGGTTGACCACAGTATCTACAGGGTTGCGAAGGGTGCCATCGGGCACCTGGTGGTCGAAGGTATTGAGAACCCGAAAGTTATCCGCCAGGGAAAATGACTCCCCTCTGCTTCCCTGGCGTAAACCGCAATGGCTGAGGGGCTCCTCTTCCGTCATTGCGGTTTTTTTTATTTCCCTCAAGACAATAGCTCATCACCCTCTAATCCTCCCCCCTTACAATTCTTTTGCAATCAGACCCATTACTCAATAGACTGGGCAAAAAAGTTTGGTCTATTCCGTAATTTTTAAACTCGGAGTCTCATATATGAAAGCGTCTGATCTTTTTATCCGCTCCCTCGAGCAGGAAGGTGTGGAATATATTTTTGGAATTCCCGGAGAAGAAAACCTTGATTTTCTGGAATCATTAAGAAATTCGAAAATCAAGCTCATTTTAACCCGCCACGAACAGGGTGCCGGGTTCATGGCCGCAACATATGGAAGGCTTACTGGAAAAGTCGGGGTCTGTCTTTCTACACTTGGCCCTGGTGTGACCAATTTTGTGACATCAGGTGCCTACGCTCAATTAGGTGCCATGCCCATTCTCATGATATCCGGACAAAAACCCATAAAAAAAAGCAAACAAGGTCGTTTTCAAATCATCGACGTCATCGAAATGATGCGGCCAATTACCAAATTCACAAAACAAATAGTGCATGGAAACAATATACCCGTACTTGTTCATGAAGCCATGCGCATTGCCCGTGAAGAAAGACCGGGAGCTGTGCATTTGGAATTGCCTGAGGACATCGCTGCCGAAGATTGTTCCAGCCTGCACTTTGAAATAATATCCACTCGAAGGCCCCAGCCCGATGAAAAAGCACTTGATAAAGCGGTAGAAATGATTGGATCGGCCAAGCATCCTCTCTTGCTCATTGGTGCAGGAGCTAACAGAAACCGCACCTCTGGGGCTCTCGGTAAACTCATTAACAAAACCGGTATTTATTGTTTCAACACTCAAATGGGTAAAGGTGTAGTCGATGAAAATCATTCGCAGTTTCTTGGCACCGCCGCACTCTCTAATAACGACTATCTTCATTGCGCCATTGACCGGTCTGATCTAATTATTAATGTGGGACACGATGTTATTGAAAAACCTCCTTTCTTGATGTCAGTTGGAGGAGCTAACGTGATTCACATTAACTACTTTTCTGCCAATTTCGACGAAGTTTATTTTCCCCAGCTTGAACTCGTCGGAGATATTGCTGGGGGCATTGAGAGTCTGACTCAAAAACTAGAAAAGTCTAAGGACTGGGATTTCAGTTACTTTGAACGGGTTAAAAATGAAGTCGAACTGCATTTAAAAGAGAGAAGCGAAGATGCCCGATTCCCGATAATTCCCCAGCATCTTGTCTGGCAAGTTCGTCAGGCAATGCCAGATGATGGAATCATCGCTCTCGATAATGGAGTCTACAAAATATGGTTCGCACGTAACTATAAAGCCTATTTACCTAACACCGTTTTGCTGGACAATGCCCTGGCAACCATGGGGGCAGGGTTGCCTTCAGCAATCGGCGCGAAAATTGTTCATCCTGATAAAAAGGTGATGGCTATTTGTGGTGACGGGGGTTTTATGATGAACTCCCAGGAAATGGAAACCGCAGTGCGACTGGGTTTAAACCTTGTAGTGATGATCCTTCGCGATGACGCCTATGGAATGATCAAATGGAAACAGGCTGGAATGGGATTTCCCGACTTTGGCCTTGACTACGGGAATCCTGATTTTGTTAAATACGCTGAATCCTATGGCGCAACAGGACACCGCCTGAAGTCTACCGAACAACTGCCCGAACTTCTCAATGAATGCCTCGAGGCAAAGGGAGTTCAACTGATAGAAGTTCCAGTAGACTATTCAGAAAATGAAAAAGTATTGATCGATGAATTGAACGCACGAACCTGCATTTTATAAAAATAAAAGGATAGTTATATGACAAAACGTTTAAAGGTAAATTCGCCATACGATGGTCACCTGATCGCCGAGATTAACCTGGATGGCGCAACACGTGTTGAGGAAGCGTTAAAAACCGCTCATCAACTGGCGGAGAAGCCTGACAAAACTCTCCCGGCTCATCGTAGAATTGAGATATTGGAAAAAACCGCCGACATTGTTCAATCAAAAGTCGAAGAACTGGCACGCCAGTCTGCGGAAGAAGGCGGAAAGCCATTGATCGATTCCCGCGTTGAACTTGATAGAGCCGTTCAGGGTATCCGGGAAGCGGCACAATCTATCAGTCAGTTGACGGGACATGAAGTTCCCATGAACCTGACTCCTTCATCCATGAATAGAATGGCTTTGACCACCCGCGAACCGATTGGTGTTGTTGCCGCCATCAGTGCTTTCAACCACCCCTTTAATTTAATAGTCCACCAAGTAATTCCTGCGGTAGCAGTGGGATGCCCGGTTATTGTAAAGCCTGCACGCACAACTCCCCTCTCCTGCCTCAACCTTGTTAAATGTTTATATGAAGCCGGGCTGCCGGAAGAATGGTGTCAAACAGTTGTTTGTGACAGCTCCCTGGCGGAAAAGCTGGCGACTGATCCGCGCGTAGCGTTTTTGACCTTTATTGGTTCCGGAGAGATCGGTTGGAAACTACGTTCAAAACTCGCCCCAGGCGCACGGTGCGCCCTTGAGCATGGCGGGGTGGCTCCGGTCATCATTGATCATGATGCAGACCTCAAAGATGCCCTGCCCTTGCTTGCCAAAGGGGGTTTTTATCATGCCGGGCAGGTTTGTGTTTCCGTACAAAAAGTATTTGTGCATGAGAAGCTAGTCGATAAGTTTTCAAAAGGACTGGTCAAGCTCGCCGAAAAACTTGTGGTTGGCGACCCGGTCGATGAAAAAACCGAAGTGGGTCCTTTGATCACAGAAAATGAGGTGGCTCGTGTCGATCAATGGGTGAAAGAAGCAAAAAAGAAAGGCGCTAAAATCCTGACTGGCGGAAAAAAAATCGGCAAAACCTGTTATGCTCCGACAATACTTCTCAACCCTTCTGACTCGGCTAAAGTCTCCACCCGGGAAATATTCGGACCCGTTGTTGTTATTTATTCGTTTAAAGACCGTTTAAAAGCAATCGAAAGGGCCAACCTTACCGAGTTCTCTTTTCAGGCAGCAGTGTTTAGCCGAAATATTGACACGGCCCTGGACACTGCCAAAAGAATCAATGCTGCCGCTGTCATGATCAATGATCATACCGCATTCCGTGTTGATTGGATGCCCTTCGGAGGTCGTAAAGCATCCGGCCTGGGGGTTGGGGGAATCCTACCCACTATGATAGAAATGACCGAAGAGAAACTATTGGTATTTAGATCAAAGCTAATTTAGAAAAACAGGTGACCATGCCTTTCCCTGTGATTATCTTTATCTCCCTTTCTCTTTTTGCTTCTCAGGTGCAGAGCGAACCATCACCTTCAAATGCCGAAGGTTCCATGGTCCGCATACCGGCAGGAAACTATAAAATTGGTTTTAAAACTGACCATGCTTTATCAGAATGCGCCAAACATAATGATCCCTGCAAAAGAAAATGGTTTGAAGATGAAGAACCTGTTCATACCATTCATCTTGATTCCTTTTTAATTGATAAGTTCGAAGTCACCCAGGCAGAATTCTCCAAAGTAATGGGGAACAACCCTTCTGAGTTTAAGGGTAGCGATTTACCTGCGGAAAGGGTGACCTGGCAGGAAGCCCGGCAATATTGCAAGTCACTGGGCAAACGTCTACCTACAGAAGCTGAATGGGAGGTTGCCGCTAAAGGAGGGAAAGAAAAAATATATTCATGGGGTAACGAAGTTCAGTCTGGCAAAGCAAATTTTTGCGACAAAAGTTGTGAAAAAAGATGGCATGCAAAACAGTTTAAAGATGGATTCGAAACCACAGCACCGGTAGGAAACTTCCCGCCAAATGGGTATGGCTTGCATGACATGGCCGGCAATGTCTATGAATGGGTATCCGATTGGTATGAAAAAGAATATTACAGGCACTCGCCGGTTAAAAATCCCAAAGGTCCGTTAAAAGGTAAGCACAAGGTCATGCGTGGAGGCTCATGGATTAACTATGCAGTCGGAACAAGACCCTCAGACCGTACTGATGTCAGGCCAGGCAAACGGTTGAACTTTGCCGGTTTTCGATGCGCTAAATAACCCGGCTGTTTAATCCCCGGCACACCTGAACCCGTTGCCATCTGCCTTGAGCTGGAAATGCGCGGCCTTACGGTTGGCGGATCTCATACTTGAAATACCCTGGTTCCAGGCGCCTCCTCTATAAACTTTATAGGTGATGGAAATTGACCCAACGCAATTCGCCCCGCTGCACGCGTTAAGTTCAGGCCTGGGACCTTGCGGATCTTGCTCCGGACTCATCAAATAATAGTTTTCACTAACAGCCATCCAATCCCGCACCCATTCGCTGACATTGCCGGCCATGTCATGCAAGCCATACCCATTAGGAGGAAAAGATCCCACTGGAGCAGAGTTTTTGAATCCATCAGTCAGATCAGGGTTTCGGTTATTGAGGTCGCAAGCACTGTCACAGAAGTTTGCCTCTTTACCGGTGATTTTATCTCCCCAATAAAACTCTCCCACTGTCCCCGCACGGGCCGCGTACTCCCATTCAGCTTCTGTCGGTAATCGTCCACCCATTTTTTTGCAATAGTCGCGAGCACCTTCCCAGGATACCGTGTCCACCGGGAGATCTCCGCCAACGTATTGGGAAGGGTTATAGTCCATCACTGTCTGGAAATATTTTTGCCTCACTTCATATTTCGACATCTTGAAAGGAGATATGCAAACTTTATGGACGGGTTGCTCATCCGGGTCACCCACTTTGCTTCCCATTTGAAAACAGCCACCCGGAACATCAACAAATTCCAGATCTGCTTTCGCCTTGCTGGATGATATTGTTTTTTTTCTAACTTCGGCTTTTAATGCCTCGACCTTCTCTCGAGTCGCCGCAGGTATTCCGGAATACTGAAGTCGGGTACGGCTTTTTCGAAAGAGTTTCATCTTGCCGGCTTTTTTCAGGAATACCCGGTAATGCGGAACAGGCCCTTCATGATCTTTTTTGATGAATTTGCTGAAGGCATCATCTGTTTCAGCTTGTTCATCTACAGCCATCACGGTCTCATCGACCAACTCCGCCTCCAAATCACCCTCTTCAGTATGGACCAGTACATCCCTTCCTGTAGACACAGGTATAGCTAGAATCTTATCCAGCAACTTTTCTGCTTCTACAAACTTTTCCAGCTTTATTTTGGTATCAGCCTGGGCTCTTAACACAATGAAGTTATCCGGTTCATTCTCAAGAATAGCGTTGAAAATTTTCTCGGCTTTATTGTACTCCCCCAACAAAAATGCTTTTTCACCCTCTGACTGGGAACCAGAGTTTTCCCCTGCAAATAAAACACCTGAGTGCCCCATAGCAATCAGGAAAACTAACGTTATAGCGTATAGGTTTGACATGAGACTTTTCATTTGTTCACTATCCAGGTTATTTCAATATTGAAGAAGAGCTAAAAATACTGATGCATTCAATAGTTGATTACATCAATCCCGCCATTCAGGTTCAGACTATTTAATTGCTCAATCACAATCAAATAAAAAATGTTTTAGAGAAACCCGGGTGTAAAATCAATCAATGATATTATTATTTCGGCCAGCGATTTCAAGAATATACCAAATTAATGTTTTCCGTCTTTAGCCTCAACCCTTTTTTCTGCTAGAATGCTGATTTTTTTAAACTTGCAAAAAGGAAACCATGAAAACCTGGGTTCTAGTTTTAGTGATCGCTTTCGGAATCAGCGGTTGCTCAAAAAGTTTATCTGAGCCTCCCTTGAATTTACTTCCCGGAGCCGAGCCTTCGGCAAAATCACGCAACGACCTTGGAATCAAACATTATAAGGCGGGAAGGTATCAAGATGCCCTGCTGCATTTTAATCAGGCAAACTTTGCCGATCCGACCTCGGGAGAAATCTACTTTAATCTTGGGCTGACCTATCTTCAGAAAGGCAAAAAAGAAAAAGCTGTTAAAAGTTTTCGTAAAGCACGCAAGCTGGCTAAGGGAAGCCCTAAAATTCTTCAGTCTGCCATTCTTAACGAGCTATTACTGGATAGTCAGGAGGGGTGAGGCTTTTTTATATTCAGTTTTTCATTCTGGACAGCAAGATTTTGGGAGGGGTCCCAAGAAGTCGGGCGGCACCATCTTTTCCAAAAACTTTCCAACCCGTTTTCTTAAGCGCCATCAAAAAATTTTCCTGATCCCTTAATTTTATTTCATCAAATGTAGCCATCGCTCTTTCGAGTCTCCCGATCTGGATCTGACTGAAGCACACAAATCCATGACAGATGATCGATACCTCCACTTCGCATTCGGTAACACTTATGACAAGTTCGAGTCCACCCTACAGGCTCTCAAGGAAAAGGGAATTGAGACAGACGGCAAGCCTCGAGACCGGGGCATGAGCGTCTCGATTTATTTTCGGGATCCGGACAACCATCAATTGGAAATCAATTTCGCAAAATAAGGGAATGGGATTATGCCTCCCTTTAATAATCAGGGGATGGGCAACCGTGCCCATGATCGGGTTTGATCCCGACGCGGTTTCCCAACTGGCAAACCTGGAGCCTAACTTTATTCCGGTAATGTTAATGCCCATTGGCCACAAGAAAGAAGAACCCCGCCCAAGAGATTACCGCCGACCCGTAGAGGAAGTGGTTAAAATGAATATTCTGGATGGTCAAGGTCTGAAGGGATAGAGCGGTTTATAGAAATATCTGATATAATAACCTTTCTTAATCCCTTGAAAGGCATGTAATGATCATTGTGATGTCTCCGGACGCGACTCCGGAACAACTGGAAAAGGTAAAGGGCACCATTCGGGAGCTTGGTTACACTCCGCATATAATTTCAGGTGTAGAGCGGAATGTTATCGGGGCTGTAGGAGATGAGCGGGGTAAAGACCGTTTGCAATCTATTGAAACCATGGGTGGGGTGGAAAGTGTCTTCCCCATTTTAAAACCCTACAAACTTGCCAGCCGGGAATTAAAGTCCACCCCCTCTGTGATTAAAGCTGGCGGTATTGATATTGGTGGACCTGCTATCGCCATAATCGCTGGACCCTGTTCGGTGGAAAGCAAAGATCAGATATGCACCACTGCAAACCTGGTTAAGGAAGCCGGTGCCAACTTTCTTCGAGGCGGAGCTTACAAGCCTAGAACATCCCCTTACAGTTTTCAGGGAATGGAAGAAGACGGATTAAAACTGCTTGCCGCAGCAAAAGAAGTGTCTGGATTGCCCATTGTTACAGAAGTGATGAATCCCAGGGAAATTGACCTCGTCGCGAAATATGCCGATGTCGTTCAAGTTGGCGCCCGGAACATGCAAAACTTTTCGCTGTTGAAAGAATTGGGAAAGATAGATAAACCTATTCTTTTGAAACGAGGCATGATGAACACCATTAAGGAGTTTCTCATGTCCGCAGAATATGTTCTTTCCGAAGGCAACAGCAACATGATTCTTTGCGAGCGGGGTATAAGAACTTTCGAAACAGCAACCCGAAATACCCTTGATATCAGCTGCGTACCAGTCTTGAAAAAAGAGACCCACCTGCCCATTATTATCGACCCCAGCCATGCAACCGGACATTGGGATATGGTTGAATCCATGTCGCGGGCGTCCATTGCAGCTGGTGCAGATGGTCTGATTATTGAGGTTCATCCTGACCCGGTTAAAGCCTTTTCTGATGGTCCTCAGTCCCTGAAGCCGGCAAAGTTTTCAAAGCTGATGGCACACCTTCGGCCCTTCGCTGAATTGATGGGCCGTAACCTCTAAAGAAAAATCGATTGAGATTGACGATGTTACAAGCCTTTCGGTCTCATCAGATCTTCACCCAATTCCAACCGGTGGATTCAATACTTTTTACGCTGAATCGGCTTTTATAGCAGATATAAAGATAGCTGTTTGTTGCCTGCTAAGCACCGGTAAACCCTTGAATTCCTATAATTTTCAGTTTATTCTGAATCGACAGAATAATCTGCATGGGTTCATTGAGCAGATTCTATAACTTTTTAAATCAGCGCTCCCGAATGAGTGACTTATATCAATCCAATCGTAAACTTGTCGAAACATACCGGCACCAACTACAACAAAAAGTTGTTTCTCTTCACCAGGCAGGACATCCTCCCGACAACACTGATATAGATCCGCAAAAGTTTTATTTAGGCTTTAAAGATCAGGCTATCGATCTTGTTCAAAAAGAAACCGACCTTCTGCAAAAAGAGTGCGCCAAAACTGACAACTGTCACCTGTTATTACTCAAACAAACTGCATTGGTGGATACGCTTATACAGGCAAGTTTCCATTCAGCAGTATGGTATTTCAATCACCAGCATAATCAGAAATGGACTACGCAATCTGTTCCTATAGCCATAGTGGCACGAGGTGGTTATGGTCGAGAAGAAATGTATTTTCGATCAGATGTGGATATCCAGATCGTTTCCCAGTCATCCCTTTCTAAAGACGATAAGTCAACCGCCGAAGAAATCATCAGGCACTTTGAGTACCTGTTTATTTTTCAGGACATTTTTCCTTCATCCAGTAATTCCTGTTACACCGAGAACGAAACATTTGAGCGCGATCTTGATCCCTCCAAGGTTTCAGAGTTCCTGGCACTTTTGGAACACCGCTTTGTAACCGGCAACTCCCTGGTCTATAGCGAATTCAAAAGCTCCATAAAAACTGTCAGCCTGCTTTACCGTGATGAGATTCAAAAGCATTGCCTGAGTCACGAAGGATGCTATGAAGTCCAGAATACAGTTTTTCGACAGGAGCCTAATATTAAGGAAGAAATGCGCCGCCTATACTGGGCATTAGTCTCTGTACGTTTCTTGAAAAATTTGGAGACCAACAACCAATTTGAATTGCTCAATGAGTTATTTACCAAAAATCTTCTGAGCCCACTTGCTTATAAGAACATGCAAAATGGCCTCCACCTTTTATCCCGGGTGCGCTTGTTTCTGCATACCTTCCAGAAAGGAACACTGAAGGATACAATGAGCTATGAAGTTCGGGAAAAAATTGCTCAATCAATGGGTTTCGATGTGAAGACCTTTTTTCAAAAGTATTTTTTTGAAGCCGTTTATCCGCTTAAACGGTTCAGCAGAAACCTCTATTGGGAGAGCATGGCTGCAGACACCCAGAAGAAGAAAAGCCTGTCAGAGTTCTTCTCTCTTAACATGCAGAACCAAATATATTTTGAGAAAGACCCTGAGAGCCTGTACACCCAGGATCCATTATGGCTTTTCAAGGTTTTTATCTGGGTCGCAGAGAGGAATTATTATTTATCCTATGAAGTAATCCGTGCCATTGAGCAGCATGTTGATCAGGCATATCCTATTTTCATGGATGAAAATTCGAAGCTGGAAATCCAAAACTGTTTCAAACGCTATATCAGGGGAAAATATTTTGCCAAAGCACTTCGTTTACTCCACGAGTTTGGAATACTTGGGGACTATTTTATACCAGAGTTCAATAACCTGAAAGGGATGTTGCAGGATATCTATGTTCACAAATTCCCAACGGACATTCATATTCTTTCCGCCCTGGATGTTTTAAATGGACTGGAGTTTCGTGATACCGCCGATCCATTCCTTTCTGAGCTATACCATTCCCAGAGAGATAAAACAGCCCTTAAGCTTGCTGTGTTACTGCATGACATAGGCAAAGGGGCTAAAGTGAGTGGACAGAACGAAGAACTGGTCGGCGCAAGAATGATTCCGCAGATCTTAAAAAATCTGGGCTATCACGACAAACCCAAAAGGGTGGACGATATTGCTTTTCTAGTGGAAAAACATTTGACCATGTATGACCTGATGCTTCTGGATCCGGAAGCTGATGACACCTACGACATGGTGCTCGACCTTGTCAATCATGACAAGGAACGGCTTAAAATGCTTATTCTACTCACCCACGCTGACCGAGGCGGGACAAAAATGGATATGTCCTCCTCACAGATAAAGCAATTAAAGTTATTCTACCAATATACTCTTCATCACAAAAAGCGGGAGAGTGTTCCCAACAACATAAAACTGGAATTCCTGAAGATGGTTCGTCTGCCCCGGGAACTTCAGTCGCAGTTGGAAATTTATTACAAATTTATCAAGACTCGAGAGCCTTTTTTAGCGGAAATGCTTTTTAAACCCGGGCAACCTTCGGAGTTGATCGTCTGCTCAAAGAATGCGCTGGGACTTCTTCATAAAATTTCTGCAGTACTTGCCTTTAACCAATTGGATATTGTTGAAGCAAATATTCAGACTTTACATGACAAAGTTTTTGATGTTTTTAAAGTTATAAACTCTAACGGCAAACCGATTGACTATGGTGATTTCTTTTTTATTCAGCAGCGCATTCAGGAAGACCTGCAAAAAATATTTACCGACAAAGAATCCCTTGCATCCATATTCAAGGGGAGGTCTATTGCCAGTCTCCAGGAGAAACAACACTTCCAGGAAGTTAAACTGAAAATGAAAACTATAGGACGGTCCGTTAAGTTATCGACCCATAATCTGCCCGGCATATTCATGATGGAGACAAAAGTATTTTTAGATGCTCACATGGAATGCCAAAAGGCCGTTCTTCACACTAGCCAGGGAACCGCATCGAATGTTTTTTACCTGCGCCCGGAAGATGTGGAAAAGATAATGAACAATGAAGAGCAGTTTATTCAAACCATTAAAAAATCATTACGCCCCCTGTTAACGGGGGAACCATTATTTTTACAGGAAGAGCTGACACCCAGTTCGTAAACATATACCATGCGTTTTAAATCACATATCATTATAAAAATTATAGTCCTGTGTGTCTTTTTGTTACCTTCGCAGGTTTTATCTGAGGAAGATTATAAAAGCGCTTTCGAAAAAGCACAGAACCTGGACAAGGAGAAGTTTTACGAAGATGCCAAAAGTTATTGGGAAAAAACCATCGAAGCTAGTCCTCCTGCAAACATAGCGCTTTACGCCAAACTGAAACTCACCAATACATACACACGATTGGGTCAATTAGATAAAGCCATTGAGGTTTCCAGGGAACTTACAAAATCCAACCACAACAACTTTGACGTTTGGTTTCATTTTGCCAATGTTCTTGCATCCTCAAAAAAATATGCTCAGGCCACTGAAGCTTTCGAACAAACTATTGCATTAAACCCTGAAGAAGGGCTGAGTCGGGTGGGCCTCGCGTTTGCACATTTTGGTAATGAGAAACCTGATATTGCCATCGAAGAACTCAAAAAAGCCATGAAAACCTTTAAAGCCAACAAAAACATTTCATGGTATCGGGATTGTCGTCTCGCCATCAATCAAATTAAAGGATTTGCCCGTTTTCCTCCTAACTTTGCTGAACTATGGCTTGAAAACAACCTTAAAAGGGTTCAAGAAACTTATATGGAAGCTGTCCTAAATCTGGAAAACCTGCTGCATCAATAAGCACCGCCTCTATTGGGAAATCTAATAGATTCCACACCGCGATTTATCCACTAAAACCTGCACAGGCAACATTAAAAATTTTTAATGTCGAATTAATACTTTTTTAATACTAATTTTATAGAATTCGTACAGTACTTTTCTCCTCCTTTCGGGGGGAACGGGTTTGGCTCCATGATCAAATCTTTCCCCCGTCTCCTCCACTATAGGGGAACAAGCGGTTTTCCAAGCCCGCTTGTTCCCTTTTGTTTTAATCTTTATAAATTTTCAAACCCTCATATTAGATTTATTACAAATCTTCATATTAATAGAATACAGCTAACTCCACCAGCAATTCATCAAGCCAACAACCAAATTCAACAATGGACCATATATTCAATCATTTCGCTAAAGAAGGGTTCATATTTTCATTAATTTAAGATACAATGCGATTTTAATTCATAGGATTAACGCTACCTCTTCAATTAAGGTTGAGCAAAACATCTTTCTCAGACCTATGTAGCTTCCTTATGCTTGGAATTTTTAAATTTAATAAAACTTCCAGCAGCAAATAAAACCTTATTTTTATGGCTAAAAAATCTAAATACAACCTGGTCTGGATGGACCTGGAAATGACCGGTTTAGATGCTGAAAAAGAAGTCATCATCGAAGTCGCAACTTTGATAACCGATAGTGAATTAAATGTTCTTGAAGAAGGGCCCTGCATCGCCATTCATCAACGTGATGAAATTCTGGACAACATGGATGAATGGAATACCAAGCATCATAATGCATCGGGACTCGTTAAGCGAGTTCGCGAATCATTGATAGATCAAAAGGAGGCTGAAAAAAGGACTTTGGATTTTATTAAGAAATACTGTCCCAAAGGCACATCTCCATTATGTGGAAACTCCATTCATCAAGATAGAAAATTCCTCGGCAAATATATGAAAGAGCTGCATGATTATTTGCATTATAGAAGTATTGATGTGACCTCAATAAAAGAACTGGTCAACCGCTGGTATCCGGACGGGCCTAAATTCCCCAAAAAAAGTAATGAGCACATGGCCCTGATAGATGTCCGGGAATCTCTGGAGGAACTGGTTTTTTACCGTCAGCATTATTTCATAGGTCGTGAAGCAAGTATTGCCCAGCCTGTAACCTGAAAATATAAGTAGGAAATGAGTAAAGGCACTATTATCACCCTTGTTTTTCTAGCCTTCGTTGCCAGTGTTTCTATTGACCTTCTCTGGACTGGCAATAAATACCAATGCGAAATATGCATTAAATATAAGGACCAGATCGTCTGCCAGGAAGTAAAAGGCATGGCCAAGGACGATACTATCATGACAGGAATGAGCACCGCTTGCGCGAAAGTAGCAAATGGCATGACAGAATCCATTGAGTGCCAGGCCCAACCTCTCGAAAAAATGGAGTGCAAAGAAATTTAATTTTCGGTTTTAAAAACCAGAAGGAAAAACAACTTTGAAACATCAAAGTATTTTCTCTCCCTCCTCTTATAAGCTCTTCGGCTACAGTTTCTTAATACTTTTTTTCGAACTCGCATTAATCCGTTTCATACCGTCTAATGTCAGAGTCACTGCCTATTTTATAAATCTCGTTTTAATAGCCGCTTTTCTCGGGATGGGTATCGGGCTGATACGGGTTAAAAGCGAAAAAAACCTCACACATTTTTTTGCTCCTTCGTTACTTTTACTAACTGGAGCCTGTGTCTATTTCAGCAACATTATAATACCCCCTCCAACCTCTGGAGAAACCATCTATGCCAGTTACTTTGACCTGTCAACACAGAGCAGGGAATGGGGAATGGTTCCTGTCGTCTGTGTCTTTTTTGTCCTTTCAGCCCTTCCTTTTATCGCATTAGGCAATGCAATGGGGCGAGAGTTTAAAAACTTTCCTGCACTTCAGGCCTATGCCATCAATACAGCAGGGAGTCTGGCCGGACTCCTGATCTTTTCCTTGTTGAGCCATTTTTCCACCCCGCCTCTAGTCTGGTTTGCATTCGGTGGAATTCTGTTCCTTCTTCTGGCCGGGAAAGGGCAAAACACTATCCTCCCAATTCTGTGCCTTGGGATAATAATTTACATGGTTCAAATCCTTTCTCAAAAAGACCATGAAATATGGTCTCCCTACTACAAAATCAATCATTACCGAAATCAGACAGCAACCTCCATTAGTGTCAACGGCTCTCTTCATCAGCACATGTTAAATTTCAATTCACCTTTAGAGTCTCACAAAACTGATATTGATAAAATAAAACAGCAATATCAGCTTCCATACCGATTTGCTAAAAACTGGCAAGATGTGTTGATATTGGGAGCAGGGTCTGGCAACGACGTACACCTGGCTCTAGAGCAAGGTGCAAAGAGTATTGACGCGGTTGAAATAGACCCGGCTATCTGGAAAATTGGCAAAGAGCTAAATTATCATAAACCTTATGATGATCCTCGTGTAAACATATACATTAATGATGCACGGGCATTCCTCAAGACATCCAGAAAAAAATATGACGTCATCATACTTGGTACATTGGACAGCCAGACCCTCTTGTCAGGCAAGTCATCTATCCGTCTCGACAATTACATTTATACAGCCGAATCATTTCAGTCCATAAAAGAACATTTGAAACCAGATGGAGTGGTGATTTTGTATCACATGTCCTTGAGTAAAAATATACCCATCAAACTGGCTAAAGTCCTGATGGATGTTTTTGGGGAACATCCTTTAATGCACTTTGAAGACAAACATTTGTTGTTCAATTTTACCTTTGTTGCCGGATCCAGGGGACAAACAGTGGAAGACTTTACTTATTTCTTCAAAGAAATAAAGGATAAATCCGCTGATTTTATCTCCTCGCCAACTGATGACTGGCCTTACCTTTATTTGGATCGTCCGGGCATTCCATCTCATTACCTTAAAGCCGGCGGCATTCTACTTTTAATTTCATTGATCTCGGTCTATGCGGCAACAGGCAGGAAGAGTATAAAAAAAGCTGACTGGACCTTATTTCTGTTCGGTACCGGTTTTTTATTACTGGAGACTAAAAGTGTTACTGAAATGTCTTTATTGTTTGGATCAACCTGGCAGGTCAATGTTTTAGTTTTTGCGTCCATCCTTGCATTAATTTTTTTTGCCAATCTGCTCATCCTTCAAAAAGGACCTTTTGACAAAACCAGAATATTTTTCACCCTGTTCTTTTCAATCGGAGTCTGCTACGTCGTACCCACCCATACAATTTTAGGATTACCATTAGCTGTCCAATGGTTCTTCGGGGCTTTGATCACTGCGGTACCATTATTTTTTTCGGGAATGTTATTCTCGCAGATTTTTGTCGACAGGCAGGAACCCACAAAATCTCTGGGATACAACCTTATGGGGGCTATTTGCGGGGGGTTATTGGAATACAGTTCCATGGCACTCGGAACCAAAAGCCTGTATGCGCTGGCTTTGATAATCTACATATTGGCTTTTCTTATTCACGGGCGTGAACAAAGTCAGTCACAAATCAAGTCATACACCTCCTGATACATTTCTTCTACTTTCCCCAGGTCGAAACGAAAACGATCTTTATCCATTTTCTCATTAGTGTCCGAATGCCATAGGCGGCAACCATCCGGACTGATCTCATCTCCCAAAAGAATCTCGTCCTTATGTCTGCCAAATTCCAGTTTAAAATCTACCAGGCGTATATTGCGTTCCTGAAAGAATTTAACCATCAGGTTATTGACCTTCATTCCTTCTGATTTTAAAAATTCCATTTCCTGTTTGGTCGCCCACCCAAATACATCAATATGGTATTCATTGATCATAGGGTCACCAAGCGAATCACTCTTGTAATAAAACTCCAAAATCGGTTTTTCCAGTACCTGCCCTTCCTCAATACCCACCCTCTTACACAAACTGCCTGCTGCAACATTTCGCAAGACCACTTCCACAGGAATGATTTCCAGCTTTTTTACAAGCATTTCGCGGTCATTGAGATTTTTTACGAAATGCGTTTTGATGCCTTCGCCTTCAAGGTATTGAAAAATACGGCTCGACATATGGTTATTCATCACACCCTTATCAACAATGGTCCCTTTTTTCTTGCCATTGAAGGCCGAAGCATCATCCTTAAAGTATTGAACCATCAAACCAGGATCAGATGTGGTGTAAAGAATCTTCGCTTTACCCTCATAAAGTTTTTCCAAGCGTTCCATAATTCACTTATTAATCTTTGAAGACCCTTTTAAAAATCCGGTCTATATTTTTAAATTGGGTTTTTAATTTAAAAGTCTTGTCTATTTCCGAAATGGATAAGAGGTTTGTTATGTCCTTGTCTTTTTTCAAAAGCATTAAAAAATCTTTTCCCGTTGTCCAGCTTTTCATGGCATTTCTCTGCACCAGTTTATAGGCCTCTTCACGGGTGATACCTTTACGCACCAAGGCAAGCATCACACTTTGAGAATATATCAGGCCACCTGTCTTTTTCAGGTTGTGCATCATATTATCCGGATAGACGATCAATCCATCCATCAGTTTGGTCATTTTTCTCAACATATAATGGATTAAAATCGTACTATCCGGCCCAATCACCCTTTCTACAGAAGAATGACTGATATCCCGCTCGTGCCAGAGAGGAATATTTTCCATCGACGCAAAAGCATTTGCCCGCACAATTCTGGCCAGGCCGGACATTTGCTCAGAAACTACCGGGTTACGTTTGTGCGGCATGGCTGATGAACCTTTCTGTCCCTTTGAGAAAAACTCTTCAGCCTCCAAAACTTCCGTCCGTTGCAGGTGGCGAATTTCAGTAGCAATTTTATCTATCGTTCCGGCAATAATAGCCAGTGTTGAAAAATACTCCGCATGACGATCACGTTGAATCACCTGGCTTGAAACCGGAGCTGGCTTTAATCCCAGTTTTGCACAGACATATTCTTCAACATCAGGATCAATGCATGCAAAAGTTCCTACCGCCCCAGAAATTTGGCCGTAAGAAATCGTTTTTCGGGCTTTTTTCAGACGCTCAATATTACGCTTAACCTCTTCATACCAGTTAGCTACTTTCAATCCAAAGGTCAAAGGTTCTGCGTGAATACCATGTGACCTACCAATGGTGGGAGTATGCTTGTGTTTCTTCGCCTGTTTTTCCAAAACATCCCTGAAGGCCGAAAGTTCTTTCAAGATCAACGTGGCAGACTGCTTCATCTGCACCGCCAATGAGGTATCCAGAACATCTGAAGACGTCATACCCATATGCATATACCTGGCCGATTCCCCTACATGCTCCGCCACACAGGTTAAAAACGCAATCACATCATGCTTGACTTCCCGTTCAATTTCGTCAATGCGTTCCACGTTAAATCTGGATTTAGTTTGAATGTCCTTCAAGGCGGATTTAGGGATCTCCCCTTTTGCGGCCAGGGCTTCGCAGGCCAGAACTTCTACTTTCAGCCAAATTTTAAACTTATTTTCGGGCTCCCATATGGAAGCCATTTCAGGCATTGAATATCTTGGTATCAAAGGTCTGCTTCCTCAAAAAATCGGTCGGAAATAAAAGTTCCTGTTGAATACGCGTTGAACAATTATTTATTATGGTAAAAATAATTTGTGCACATCTTAAACGCAATTGTCCGGTAAATCAATATATGAACTCAACGGTTGAAGTCTGTTTTGTATGTCTTGGAAATATTTGCCGATCTCCGCTTGCCCAGGGTGTATTTGAAGCCCTTGTCAAAAAGGAAGGCCTGCAAGATCAGGTAATTATTAGTTCTGCTGGAGTGAGTGGCTGGCACGTTGGCAGTCCTCCCGATGCAAGAATGCAGGAAACGGCCCGGTCACACGGTATTCAACTCAATAGCCGTGCGCGACAATTCCAGTCCTCTGATTTCAGGCAAATGGACCTTGTTTTAGCCATGGACCACAGCAACTTGAGCGCTCTGCAACAAATGCGACCCAAGTCAGAACTACAGAACAAACTGTTTCTATTTCGTTCCTTTGATCCAGAAAATAATGGTGATTTTGAAGTTCCCGATCCTTATTATGGAGGCAACGAAGGTTTTGAAACCGTTTATCAGATGGTGGAGCGCACCTGCCCGAAAGTTTTAGAGCATTTACAATCCTTGCTTGCCAGAAAAGCATGAATTCGGAAATCTGCGAACTTCTGGAACCCGTTTTCGGCCAGAAAGTGACCGTGCAGTCCTCTACTGCTACAGGAGGAGGATGCATAAACCAAACCTATGTTTTAACACTGGATAATAGGGAACGGGTATTTCTGAAACAAAATGATCGTCCCCCACAAAACTTCTTCGCCGCAGAAGCAAAAGGGCTAAAAATTCTTACACAAGCTGACCAAGGCCCTAGAATCCCCCAACCTCTGGCTTTGCAAGATTCTACAACTCCCCGATTCCTTATTATGGAATACATTGAAGAATCTGCGCCTGCGGCAGACTTTCCCGAACACTTTGCTCAATCTCTGGCCAATCTTCATAAAGTCACCCAGAGTCACTTTGGCCTCGAGCATGATAATTATATTGGCTCAACTCCGCAGAAAAATGTTCCCACAGAAAATGGAATTGATTTTTTCCGCGACCAGAGAATAAGAGTTCAGCAGGAGATAGCGCGTGATTCCAGAAAGCTTCCTGTTTCGACAGATAAAAAACTAAGCAAACTTTGTGAAAGGCTTGGGGACTATCTCGATATTTCCGGTGAAAAACCGGCACTGCTTCATGGCGACTTGTGGTCTGGAAATTATTTTCCCGATAAAAACCAAGTTCCCTGCATCTTCGATCCTGCCATATATTTTGGGTTGCGTGAGGCTGATTTAGCCATGACCGAACTGTTTGGCAGACTACCGCAGAAATTTTATCACGCTTATCAGGAATCGTTCCCTTTGAATCCAGGGTATGAGGAAAGAAAAGACCTGTACAACTTGTACCACCTTTTGAATCACCTGAATCTTTTTGGTGGATCCTATCTGGGCTCGGTCGAACAGGTGTTAAAAAGGTACTGAGGGATAACATTCCCTTATCAGGAAAAGGGCAAATACCTACTATGCTGGATTGATGATTGAATGCAGACTTAAGCTATGGCGGGCGGGTCATCGCCTGCCAGGTTAGAAACCTCCACCGATCTTAGCAATAAACGTATTCAACTCCCTTTCGATTGTACCATCCCAGTTTTTTAACTCATTCGTTAATGTGGCGTAAACTGCTTTACCTTCACTCATTTCAAGAGCGCTCGCAATGCTAACAATTATTCTGGAGCCATACCGATCTACCAACCCATGTTCTTCAGCGGCACGGAAGGCTAAATCTGCCCCAAGGATCATAGCCCAAGCCTGTATAACAGATACCTGTGTCGATTCTCTGAACCTTAGAGCATCTAATTCTTCCATATAGGTTTCCGCATCGATTTCACCCGATTCAAATTTATCGATCAATTGTTTCAAGTTTTCTTCTTTCGATTCCAACTTCTGGAATATATATTCGAAAAACTTTCCTTCGGATTTTTTTAGTTCTTCTATATTCCAGGGACATGTAAATTCCAACTCCTGTGAAGTACCAGCTCGGTTATCTTCTCTTTCAATTTTATAAAGACATTTTGGACATCGCTTGCCAGAATCATGATTGAACTCACCACCACATCTACAAGCGGCCAAAACACTTTGAAAGCCCAATGCCAGAACCTCATTTTTTAATCCCAAAACTTCACGAAGGGCAATTCGCACAGGATTCGATCGTGCCACCACAAGGTATTCGGAGCATAAAGAACAATATATTTTATAGGAGTTTTTTCCCTCTTCAGGTTCTATAACTGGCTCAAAAGTTTCCGGGCAAATAGAGCAATGCACTTCTTTCTGAAACGTATCAACCATTGAAATGTTCCTATGAAGAGTTTATTCAACCAAATGAGAGCTTGTAAGATAAGATGTTACAAATTACTGCAGGTTCTAAATAATTAACCCTATTTCGGGTAAAAAAAATGCCTATGGCCACTAAGGCCATAGGCGACTTTAAATTCTTAAATTATCCGGAATAGGCCTGTCCCAATGCAGCCGTCTCGGCTTCCTTACCCCCTTTAATAACCTTTCCAGTAGTTGGATCTACCGGAAACATTGTAATCGCGTGATGGGTACTACAAACAACTTTGCATAAATCACAGCCCTTACACCGAGGTTCAATTACCAAGGCCTTAGTCGTAGATTGATCCAGCAAAATACAGTCTGCTTCAGGACAATACATGATGCACAGTCGGCAACCTTTCTCTGCGATACATTTTTCATTATCTACCCAAGCTACGTTATACACTCGAAGACTCTCCTCATATAATAAAGGTTAAAACACTTTACCGACAAATTGCATCCTACCTAAGTTAAACTTCTACTAAATTCAAATTCTGCTTTTCAGCCCAATCAGAAGACATTTTATAGGATTCAGTAATACAATCCAAGTTGGCCTTGAGTAGCATTTCTTTTTTGGCATATTTCTTTTTAATTGCTTCGTCAAGTGTAGCAGTTCCTCCTGACGCAACATATCTTTTTCCAAAACGATCCTGCAAAGCACCATCTAGAGCTTCCAGACTAACTACTTTTGTCACCCCGGCACAGGCACCAATCATAGCCATGTTAGTTGAAAGCTCGGTTTTCCCAATTTCCAGCGCCAGTTTGGTGGCATCATGATTGAGTACAGCAACATTAATATCTTCTAAACGCTTATGGTCTTCATCTGATAACAGATCATCACTTGTATTGATAATGACCAATCCGTTCTCCTTAATACCAGAGTAAAACGGAGCTGTGTAACTCTTTTGCATGGTAATAACCTGAGGATGGAACACCATTATGACATCTGGATAAACCAATTCGCCTCGGTCATAAATACGTTCAGACCCAATTCTGGCATAACTTTCTGCAGGAGCCATTCGCTTTTCAGCACCAAAAAAAGGATTTGATATAGAATATTTACCATCCTTATTTGCTGCCATAGCTAGAAGATGCGCGGCGGTTACCGCACCCTGCCCACCTAAACCGGAAATTCGGATATTCATCCTGCTCATAGTATTTCTACTCCTATTCTTAGGCTTTAACCGGCTGTTTCGCTTTAGCCGCTTTTTTTCTAGCCTTGGTTTCTTCTTTAATGGAATCCAGTAATTTCTGGGCTTCGTCCGTTATGTATTCTTTCTGAACAAACCGACCACCAATGGTCTCAGATTCCTTCATTTCAT
>WAHY01000004.1:155796-162946 GCA_009873635.1 Nitrospinota bacterium | reverse complement strand
GCTTTAGCCGCTTTTTTTCTAGCCTTGGTTTCTTCTTTAATGGAATCCAGTAATTTCTGGGCTTCGTCCGTTATGTATTCTTTCTGAACAAACCGACCACCAATGGTCTCAGATTCCTTCATTTCATCCAAACCCTCCATACTCTGTTTACCAATCTCAAGAATACACGGAGTATAAAGTTGCACAAATGTGGGGCCTACTTCACGCGCTACATGGATAGCATTTTTAATAGCCTGCTCTACACGGTTGGGCTTACTAACTGTCAGAAGAGCAACATACGCACAACCCGCTTCGCGAGCAATTTCCGGCAAACGTACTTTCTCAAAGTTCTTGCCCTTGGGAGCCATTTTTGCCACAAAGCCTTTCTGCATAAGCCCACTTTCTTGTCCACCTGTATTGGCATAGAGTTCATTATCAAAACAGATAGTGGTAAACTTTTCCTGTCGGAACCAGGACTGCATGGTCATGTCCAAACCGATATCAACAGTAGCCCCATCACCTGCCAGAACCACTACATCCTTTTCTACATCCGGGAAACGTGCTTTTAATGTTCGTTTTAAACCGGAAGCAATCGCATTCTGATTACCAAACAGTGAGTGGATATTATGCACTGCCACATGAGGGAATACCAAACTGGTACAACCTGTCGACCCAACAAATACTGTATCTTCCGGTGCTGGAAGACTAGCAAGAATATAACGAAAAGCAATTGACTCTGGACAACCTGCACATAAAGAGTGCTGTTCAATTAACTCTTTAGAAGAACCAATGTCTTTCCAACCACGATCCTGATTACCAAAGGTAGCTGTTTCAACTAACTCCTGATATTCCGGTGGCATAATATCAGCGAGATCTTCACATAAAACAATCTTTTCCTTGCTCATAAGCTCCCCTTTAAAATAAATTCCCGTAAGGGAATGATGACTTAAATTATTATCCCTGATCTATCCAAGGCTTACTGTAGCAGCTGTTTCCATGCCCAAATGTTTTTTGATTTCATCAACAATCACTTCAGAAGGCATGGTCATGCCACCCGCAACATGAGGACCAGCATAAACCCGTTCATTATCCGGAATTGTAGACTTAATCTCTCGAGCCAGCCAGCCACCAACATTGAACTCTGGAACAAAAATATGCTTCGCGTTCTTGGTAGCTTTCTTGATTTCTTCATACGGAAACGGTCTAATGGTTTTAATTTTAACTAACCCAACCTTAATACCTTCCTCCTCAAGCAGACGGATGGCTTCACGGCTCTGAGAAACAGCTGTTCCAGAGCTAACAACAAGAATTTCTCGGTCTGTGTTGTGTTCATCAATCAGACCGTCCAACAGAGGTATAGTATGCTTACGTGAACGCTCAACTGCCGCCTTAATTTCCTGTTGCCAGGAGGCATGGGTGGCATAACTGATATAATTGGATTTCATAACAAAGGGATCTCGCATCATACGAATAGGTGCAGTTTCCATATCCATAACTGGCTGCGGATTTCTGTAGGGATCATATGGAGTCAGGCATATGTCATCAGGCGGAAGTTCAACAGTATCTTTTGTGTGTGTCACAAAAAAACCATCACAACAAGTTGCAATTGGAACATGAACATCCGGTTGCTCAGCAACAATGAAACCCTTCAAAATAAAATCAAACAGATCTTGCGCGGTTTCTGCATGCCAGACCAGCATGCCTGTCTCAAGCAAATAATGCATTTCTAATGTATCAGGCTGAATACTGAGGGGAGAATTTATTCCCCTACAGGTTACACAAACCTGAATTGGTAACCGAGAACCAGCCCACATAGGGAAGTTCTCCATAGCCCTAAGGGTACCAGGTCCGGCTGTGGTGGTGAATACACGGTGCCCACCAAAAGCGGCTCCGGCACATTGTCCCATTACAGCAAATTCACTTTCACCACGAAAATACTCATCCAGATAACCCTCAGCATAAAGCTCACCGATTAGTGCTGCCGCTTCACTCTGGGGGGTAATAGGATAGGCAACCGAAGTTCCTACGCTGGCAATCTTGATCGCGGCACGTATAACTTCACTTCCAGTTAAAAAACTGGGTTTCTGTTCAGCCTTATAAAAAATGTCATTCACATCCGTATAAGTCTGGCCCTTTGCGTTTTTCTGGCCCAGTTTTACGTGTTTCGAAGCTATTATTTTTCTATCTTTAAGCTCAACTTGTTTATTCATAAAATTTACTCCCGCATGAAAGAGTGCTTTAAAGTGATCAAAAAATTAAATATAAATATGATTAAGGGTTAATAGCTCCGGATGGACCCATCACAAATTGATTAAAAGGCTCGGCCTGAGATTTCACACCCTCAGATTTCAGCTTTTTAATCATAGCCTTTAGTTTCTCTATCATATTCAGGTCAGCATCGCGGAAAGATAGGCATGCGTCTTCATGCCCTGCCATAGCACACATCGCTATTGTGTAACAACTCGTACCACCACGAATAATCTTTAAAGATAAATTAGCCATATGGCAATGCACGCCTATAAAAATACATACATCAATCTTGTTATGCCAAATCGTCAAATTAGGATGGTTCGGATTGATCTCATACTCCTGAATAATCTTAGGGTATTTAGGTCTGTAGTCAGCCATGGGGATTAATCTCATGGGAGCTTCATTCGCCAGTTCACGAAGAGCTTTAGCTTTTTCGGCCACATGATCGGTCCATTTCCACAGCACCAGAGGACCTGGGAAAATAGTTGGAACTTTGGCTCCTAATATCTTTCTGGCGGCTGTTTCATATGCCTCTTCCTCAGGCACTAGTTTACCCCCAACATGCGCTTCACCGGGATCAGGTAATACGTTTCCCATTGTTGCCGCTGCAGGTGGCAAAAAGGCCTCCGGCCCAGCTTTGACCTCATATTGACTCATTCTAAAAATCCTTAATCTATAAGTTTATTTTGAAAAAAGAATTCAATCATAAACCAGGCTCGAAAAGTTGTCAAACCATAATAAGTAAAATAGCTTAGACCTTCATATACGTAATTTTTTATCAGTATTATTGCACCCAGAGTATACCTTGATATGTCTAAGCCTCCAAGTCGCTTAAATGCACTTTACCCGGCAAAGCCCCGCCCAGCAAAATCCCGCAACCTAAAAACCCTTAAAACATTACTAAAACAATATTTTAAGACAAATTAAGAACCCATACGCTCAAATAATTTCGGCAATTTCTGCATATCATCCAACATCGGAAAGGGTTCGAAAACCGCTGCTTTCAGCAAACCACTAATTCAACAAACTTGATGGGATATTGATGGTTCTGAAGTAGTCAGATTATTGAACTGGCATAACCATCAACAGTGAACTCTAGCGCGGAACAAAAACTCTGTTTTTAGAGTTTGGATTTTAATTCCTGCAACATCAAAAGGTGCTTTTTTTCTTCGACAAGTAAATGAGAAAAAATGGCTTTTACATCCAGTTTTTTCTCCTTTTCCAACAAGCCACCTAGAATTTCAATAGATCTTCTTTCTGACTCAATACCCAGATCAAGAGCTTGTTTATCAGTTTGAATTTCTTTCGGAGAAGTAGAGTTCAAAGCGGGAAAAATCTTACCCTTCAATTCTTCCTTGATAAATCGAGAGAGATATTCCTTAGGCCTGCCCCTCCCTGCTATTGCTGGTTGAAGATACCGGGATTTTTCTTGCAGAGACTGGATATGCTCTCTTTCCTCTCCCGCTAATCGGGAAAACATCTCTTGAATCCGTGGGTCCTTGACCTTCTTCCCTACCGATTCATAAAAAAACAGTCCTTCCTTTTCTATAAACAAACTGATCTCAATTGCATCCATGCATTGAAATGAAGTCCTGTTCTGATCCTCGCTCTCAACTTTCCCTTTTTCCATCCCCACCCCCAAAATCTTAAAAGGCAGATGCTGATAACATTTTGCACCGCCCACGATTGATAACCAACAATATCATAGCTTGACGGTTACTTCTTTTTTAGATTCAAAAAAAAACTCTGGAAATCAAATTTTATCAATAAAAATAATATGTTATAGTCAAAAAAGAAAAGTTTGGAGCTTGTGACCATGCCATTAAAAATAAGACTCCAACCTTGGTGGAAACGTGAAACAATATCTCCTCTTATCCCTGACCGAGAGTTATGAAAAAAGTCGAAATTTTTACCGATGGTGGGTGTAAAGGCAATCCTGGCCCGGGCGGTTATGGGTGCATTCTCAAACAAAAAGACCACATAAAAGAAATCAAGGGCGGTGATCCAAAAACCACCAACAATATTATGGAGATGACTGCCGTTATTGTTGCCCTTAAGCAACTACGGGAACCCTGTGAAATAAGATTAACGACTGACTCACAATATGTCGTAAAGGGAATGACCGAATGGATAAATGGCTGGATTCGCAACGGTTGGAAAACGGCCTCACGGCAACCCGTTAAGAACCGGGAACTCTGGCAGGAACTGATGAAACTAAGCGAGCCTCATTCCATTAAGTGGATTTGGGTAAAAGGCCATAATGGACATCCGCAAAACGAACGGTGTGACCAACTGGCAAATGAAGCCATCGCAGAGCTTCAGATCAATTAAAAAATCTACATCGGTTGACGAACAAAGACTGTTAAAAAGCATCCATCTTTCATCGGAAGGATAAAATGAAATTGATCTCAAAACAGCCTCTTCTAAAATGCAAATCAAATCTGCACCCAGCTATTATTATTGGGGTTTTCTTTTTAGTTGCATCCTGTACCTCAAAGGGTCCAAGCGTTCCATCAGGCTCATACCCGTACCGTATGGGGAAATATGGTGATTCCCGCGAACCTGATTTAGGCTATCGACAAGACAGGCTCCTGAAGCAAAAAGAGAAACCGGAAAAAAATCTGGCGCAGGAACCAGACTCTTTCAACGATCCATCAAACCTTGCCGAGTTGACCGGTTTCGCAGATGATCTAAGCCGTGCCTCTCTGGAAAAAGCCATCACAAACCAGCTCCAGGCCATGTTTGAGCAAGAAACTTCCACACCGGTAAGGCTGGGGTCATTCACCCTAACACGTGGACGTCTTATTGAAACCCTGGAGGCGTTTTTAGAAATTCTGCAACGGGATCTTCCTTTTGAGGAATTCAATAACAAGGTTTCCGAAGAATTCGTTCTTTACCGTGTAGGAACCGGTAAAGAAAAAAAGGTATTGTTCACCGGATATTATCGTCCGGTCATTAAAGCCAGTCCAGTACGTACATCTGTTTACCGCTACCCCATCTACCAGATGCCCAAGCAAGGCCTGCAACAAGTGAAATATAAGAAGGGCATTCAATTGATAGGCACAAATACGGGGATAAAAAGAATTCGCGAAAGTTATACCGAGAACAAAGCCTGGAGGCGTTTCACCCGTGAAGACATCGACCACAAAGGCGCCTTGAAGGGGCAAGGGCTGGAAGTAGCATGGCTCAAGGACGATCTTGAACGTTTCTTTCTTCACATACAAGGATCCGGCATGCTGGAGTTCACGGATGGCACCCGTCAAAGTGTTGGATATCAAGGCTCCAACCAGTATTCCTATACAGGAATCGGGAAACTGATGATCCGGGATGGGGTTATCGATATTTCGCAAGGTTCCATGCAAGGAATAAAAAAATATTTTTCCGAGCACCCCCAAGATATCTCCAAGTACCTCTACCAGAATAAACGATATATCTTTTTCACTCTCAATGAAGATGAAGGACCGCGCGGGTCAGGTGGAGGAGAGCTGGTGGGCGGACGTTCCATCGCTACAGATAAATCCATATATCCTGCCGGAGGACTTGCTTTCATAAAAGTCCGCCAACCCGTTCTCAATGATAAAAATGAGATCGTACGCTGGCAACCCATTTCAAGATTTGTGGTGGACCAGGATACCGGAAGTGCCATACGGGGGCCAGGCAGAGGCGATCTGTATTTTGGCACGGGTCAAAAAGCGGGTGCCAAAGCAGGACACTATCACGAGCGGGGAGAAGTCTATTACCTGATTAAAAGAAGCTAAAACGGCAGGGCAACAATTCTTTTACTCTTCGCTATATAACGCAACCAGTCTCTTATCAATAAAATCCATTCGTTCGTCGGGAACCATTAACTGCTCTTTTTCCGGATCACCTTGAACCGCAGAATAGTCAAGGTTTGCCGGGTTTCTCTTAATCATGCAGGCGAAAGTAATGGTTTCCGGTTTTTCTTCCACCTCAAGATAATCGACCGCACGGATGAACGAATGCCCTGTAGTGACGATGTCATCCACTATCAACCAATGTGTCTCGGCAGAGTGAGGAGAAGCCGCGATCTGGGCATAATCCAACCTTTTTTTGGGCATGATGTAGAAGGGCAGATTCATGAGCTTGGATAACTGGTGACCAATACGAATGCCTTCCGTTTCACAACCCACCACCACACTGAACTTGCCATGTTGCTTCTGCCACACCAAAAGTTTTTTCAGCAGCATCTCGCAATAAGCCTCGTTCATGGCGTCCGAAAGATCTCCATATTCGTAGGTGTAAGACGATTTGACCCCTGAACTGAGAACAAAATTTCCTTTTTTCATGATTCTGGAAAACACTGCAATTCCTCCCTTTATAAAGTTGCCCTGGCCAAATGCCTGCCGTACAACAAGCTTAAACTATTATTGAGACCAGCCGTATTTTCCTATCAGCGGAACAAATTTGCAATCTCCTAAATTCTTTCGGCTGACACGGTCTCCCTTTTTGGTCAAAACAACCAGTTTCTGCTTATCTGTTTCTCCAACAGGTGCCACAAGTCGTCCCCCGTCGCCCAGTTGTTTAATCAGGGACTCAGGAATTTCCCTTGCTGAAGCTGTTATCAGGATAGCGTCAAACGGGGCCTGGTCCGGCCAACCATAAGTTCCATCAAACATCTTAAAGACAATGTTCATATAGTTCAAACCTTCCAGAATTTTTTGGGCTTTACGGGAAAGGTTGTTTAAACGCTCTATGGTAAATACCTGACGCGCGAGTTCAGCAATAATAGCCGTCTGGTAACCAGAACCTGTACCGATTTCCAGAACCCGCTCCTCACCTTTCAATTCAAGAGCTTCAGTCATAGCACCCACAATATAAGGCTGCGAAAGCGTCTGGTTTTCACCTATAGGAAGAGGCGTGTCACCATAAGCCCGATGTTGCAGGGAATCCTGGGCAAACA
>WAHY01000004.1:143784-155696 GCA_009873635.1 Nitrospinota bacterium | reverse complement strand
TCACCTTTCAATTCAAGAGCTTCAGTCATAGCACCCACAATATAAGGCTGCGAAAGCGTCTGGTTTTCACCTATAGGAAGAGGCGTGTCACCATAAGCCCGATGTTGCAGGGAATCCTGGGCAAACAAATGGCGAGGAACCCGGCTCATGGCTTCCAGCAGGCGCAAATCTTTGACTCCACGCTCAACCAATTGCTCTTCAACCATTTTTCGGCGTTGTCCGGCGTAGGACTGGATGACTTCCGGAGATAAGCGACTCATAATTTTTCCACGGACATGGATGTTTTTTTTCGCAAGTGGTATCGCTTCGCTCAGGACAGGAAACCGTTATCCGGTTCTATTTCTTCCCATCTTGATTTACGAAACGGATTCATTCCAGAGAGTGAATAAGGCAGGGCATTCATTTTTTTAGGGTTTTGGTAAAAAACCCACTCCCAGCAGCCTGACCGTTTGTCGTATTTAAGAAGGTAAATATTTTCATCATCCGCTTTAACTTTAAAATAAGACGAACCCTCCCCATACCAGCGGTCGATGATTTCCTCCACCTTGTAGCGACTGCCTTTCAAGCTGAAGGCTACCGGGTTTTCCTGTAATTGCGATCCTGTATAACATTCCACCTTAAGCATGAGCTAATGTTATGACTTTCAATAATAATTGTAAAGAGATAAAGCTAAGGTTCGCCCCCGGCAATGAAAAAACCATATCCAATGATGCTTCCGTAAAGAAGCCACGGACACAAAATTACTGTTATAATCCACCCAAGGCAAAGATTTTCTGTGTCTGGACAATAATTTTCTACTCCCTTACCAGATAAATGCCACCGCTATGACTAAACCGGAGTTGGGGAAAATTCGCAAGCACCTTGAAATGATAACAGGAGAGAGAAACCCCTTTACCCAGCCCGACCACCTGAAAAAAACAGCTCTTTATCTGGTCAATCAATTTGAAGAAATGGGACTGGAAGTCACCAGGGAAACCGTCGACCATGAAGGCACGCGATCCGACAATATTCTTGCCTTGCAACCGGGTGACAGCAAGGACCTTTTCGTTGTGGCGGCTCATTATGATTCTGTACCTGAATCTCCGGGAGCCGATGACAATGCCAGTGCTGTTTCGGCACTGATAGAAATTGCTCGAATCCTTAACCAAACCTCGCACAAAAAATCACTGATATATTCAGCCTTCACTCTGGAAGAATATGGTTTCATAGGAGCCAGACACTTTATCAACCATGATTCTGAAAGGGTAAAAAGAATTTCCGGTATGATCTCCCTGGAAATGGTGGGTTTCAAAAACTCAAAACCAAACTCCCAGTCTTACCCTCCTTATGTAGACATAAGTAATTATCCTGATACCGGGGACTTCATCGCTGTAGTGGGAAACGAGCCTTCAACGGAGCTTACAACAGCTATAGCGAAAGAAATGACACGTTCCGTCCCCACATTAAATGTGGAAACCCTCGTGGTTCCCGGGCAGGGAGAAAATTTCTCAGAAGTGAGATTGAGCGATCATTCCCCATTTTGGGACGCGGGCATCCCCGCAGTAATGGTCACCGATACGGCTTTCTTCAGGAACCCCAATTACCATACACCCAATGACACACTGGAAACACTGGATCTGGAGTTTATTCGAGATAACACTCAGGCAGTAGCCGCATTTCTGAATCAATATCTGAACCAGAAAAGCTGAGGTTTAATGAAGGAAGAATCTGAAAAAGAGAACGATGCTTCTTTAGAAGGAAGTTCCGAGGAGAATCCACCGGCTGAGAAAAAAAAGAGGTCGGTTGGGAAAATTCTGTTTCGCGGAATGATGTATATAGTTTTTTTCGTCTTTATACTCATAGCCGCCGCGGGAATTGTATTGGAATATTACTTCCCGGCAGAAGAAGCTCGAAAAATTGCCGAAGGTCAGGTCACTAAAATACTTAAACTTCCTTTCAAAATTCAGAAACTTGGCTTCAGCCTGTTAAGTGGAGCGCAACTTGACAACGTAATATTAGGTTTTTCATCCAACCCGATAGCCAGGGTAAGAAAAATCGTTCTTGATTATGACCTGACCAAACTTCTACAAGGAAAGCTGGTCATAAACCAGATTCTGGTCGATCACCCTCAACTGACCGCGATTTCGAAAAATGGAACGTGGAATTTTCAACCTCTATTGGAAATAGAGAAATCGCCATCCCCAACGCCCCCGCCTGACAAAGGGGAACCCATGCCCACCTTACCCGTGACGGAAATTGACATTAATGAGGTGAGAATCCGTGAGGCTTCTGCGAATCTTGATCAAGATGGAAAACTCAGCGGACATATTGAAGGACTCAGCCTGGAAGCCAAAGGCAAAGCCAGTCTCAAATCCATTGACCTGAAACTAAAAGTTATCATGAAGCCCGGGAACTCCCCCAATATTGGTTTCCAATCTACCCGTGAAGGAAGCTTTAAAACAAACCTGTTCACCGACCTGGAATTTTCTGCAAGGGATTTGCACCGGTTGTCAGTAACCGGCAAGCTTGGCTTGAAGCAAACCCAGATGAAGAAGAGATCTTTGCCGAATATAACAACAGAAATGGATGCGGAAATTTCCCAACAACCTGAATCTCTGAACTTGAAAAAGTTATGGGTTTCACTGGGGGAAGACAACCGAATAAAAATGAGAGCAAGTGCGGCTAACTTTTCTAAAGACCCATCTTTCAAGCTGGAGATTGAAAAAGCAACTTTTCAACTGAATGAGCTCCTCAATATGGGGAAACCATGGCTCCCGCCGTTATCAGGCAAAGGGATCCTGAATGCAGAGGCATTAAAAATCAGCGGCAACCTTCCCGGTTTTAAATTGGAAAAACTAAAGATAGAGGGAGGAACCCTCTCAACAGAAAATTTATGGGCAAACTACCCTGATCAAAAACTTCAGCTGGTAGATCTGGACACTAACATTGAGTTAAAAGAAGTAGTCCTTGAAAACTCTCAGTTGGCAAATACGTCTCTCAACATCAATTTGCAATTGGAGAAGGGAATTGCGGATAAGGCAGAAATCAAAAACTGGAGACAGTCTCTAAACTTTACCGCCAAAGGAATTGAAGATGTGCTTTGGGAATTCGGCACCAACATAAATTCCCTGCATTATGACCACCCGGAAGCTAAAGACATCTACCTCCCGGCCCAGGTGAACGGTTCCGGGCATCTCATAAATCACAACCTTAACAACCTTAAAATTTCCTATAAACTGGGAAACCTTGCCAACGGGGCAATAGCGGGAACCATAAAAAATTTCGGGAAAGACTCTGTACAACTTGAGCAAAACTTCAGCTTGAATCTCCCCGAAGCGGCAAACCTTCTTCCTCAAAAATATTCCTCAAGCATTCCAGAAAATTTGCAAGGAACTGCCCGGGCAGAAACTACAATAAGCTGTAAATTAGACGACAGCTTCATGCCAACACAATTGCAAGGAAAGGCAAACCTGGAATTAGCAGGACTGACGGCCCACGTAAAACAACCTTCGATTAAAATCAACAACCTCAACACCGGCACCAGTTTCCCCCTGGAGTTTGATGCCAATAAGGGAGTAAAAATATCGAATTTGGAATTCCACACAGAGCTTAATAGCGCAGAAGCTTTGGAAAACTGGGAAGTCGGCAAAATAAATATCAAGACAAATTTAAAAACTCAAGGCTTCCATCAATTAAATCCCCAGTTCGGTACTATTCCTATCAAGATGGACACTCGCATCGAGATGGCAAACCTGAGCGGCCCCATCCTATCCCTTGCCAACCTGAAAACCGAAACCAATCTTAAAGCCGATGTATTATCCGATGATGTTCGCAATACCCGGATAAAGGGCAACCTGTCTTTCGATCACCTGTTGGTCAAGGAGATGTTAAAAAGCAATGACGTGTTTTCAAGATTTAATCTGGATGTGCATGATAAGTCCCTGACCCGGGTTCGTCTGTCACAAAAAACCCAAATCAACAAACCCTCTTTTCATCAAAACGATATGGATGTTGAATTAAAGTCGGTGAGCCTTGAAACTTCAAGCAGGCAAAATCTTAAACTGGGAAACGTGAACCTTGACAACCTTTCATTGAAAATCCCAGGCATGTTCAATTCCCGGTTAAAAGCAACTCTTAAAGAATGGGGAAAAGATTTCGAAATCGATGGGAAAATTGAATCACTGAAACTGGATTCTGTATGGAATACACTTCCTGAAAACTTGAAGTCAGGGCACGAAAACCTGCAAACCGGAGGAACTCTGGTCGCGAACCTGCAAGCCAAGGGGAGTCTGCCTGAAAACAAAGAAGCACCCGCCCTGCAAACGCTCACTTCTTTAAAAACCAAGGCAGAGGTTATCCTCAAAAATGGTTTGGTAGAGGGACTGGTTCTCGGTGACCAGAAAATCAGTGCCGGATCCCTTAACCTTAAAACCAAGCTGATCTCTGAAAATGGCAATGGGGAGTTTTCAGGAAAATTTTCTGGAAGGCTGGAGGGACTGACAGGTGCTCCACTTAAACCAGAATTTGGCTTCAATTATGCTCTCACCAATATGGATCATTTAAAAATAAAACAACATCAATTGAAATTAATGGGTAAAGGGGTGGAACATTCTGTGGAAGGCCATATCGATGGATTAAAATCTTTCATCAATGGGCGAAATCCTGTTCAACCTGAAGAACTCTTAAGGAAACTGGATATCAAGCTTGGTTCTACAAACATTCTCAACAGCACCCAGGCAACCACTTCAACCCCGTTGTATGGTGGCACGAAAGTTAAAGGAACACTGATATCAAAAACAGAATTCCTACAAAAAGCCGGGAAATCTTTAAACCTGAAAGGAAGTATGGGATTTGATAATTTCAGCCTTCACCTTCCTTCAGGGGTTGTGTTGAAAAACCTGAACGGCACATTCCCCTATACAAAAACAATGATCCTGGATATGGAACAACTTAAAGACAAACCCGTTGGGTTTTCCCCTTCGCAAAAAAAGTTCTTCACTCCCTTAAGAAATTTCTCACGCTATAAAAATATCCTCCGTGCTGACTCACTGGAAGTTAATGGACAATCCATTAACAATATAGGGTTGGACGTAGTGTTCAAGGATAACCAGTTTATGACTGAAAAGTTTATTTTTGATGTGCTGGGAGGGACTGTGGGAGGCAACCTTTTTCTGGTCCAGAACAGGCAGGGTCCGGTTATAAAATTTTCAACAGAATTCGCCGGCATCGACTCTTCAAAACTTCTTCCCATATCAACAGAGAATGACATCGACTCCAAAATAGACGGCAACCTGCAAGTAGAATTAAAAATCCAAGCCGGGTTGGAAGGCCAACCAGTAACTCTTGATCAACTGAGTGTCAGTATCGCCATCACTCGAATTGGAGCGCAAACTCTTGACCGGCTACTTCTGTTTCTTGACCCGGAAGAAAGTAAACCTGCAATTATGGATACCCGTGCAAAGCTCAAATTGGCAACCCCGCATAGGGTGAAGATCGTCCTGAAAAACGGCAACCTGAATTTCGAAGCATGGCTTAAAAGTGATCTGCTTGGTATTATCAAAGCCCCCGAACTTAAACGGGTTCCCATAGCCAGGCTAAAACGGTTCAACACCATCAACAAAAACTTGCAATCCCTTAAGAGCCTGGAAAAAATATCAAACTATCTCTCTGCAAGAGAACTTCAGTTTGAAGAAGGTAAATTAACATTGCATTAGCATACCGTTTTTCTTTTATCTCCTTCTGCGCTGGCCACCTCCACGATTAACCCTGCCCTGCCCGCCTCTTTGACCACCGCGTTGCTGTCCTATGCCTTGTCGCCCACGGCCCTGACCACCTCCCGGTCGCCCAATTCCTGGCTTGCGACCTTGACCGCTTCCCGGTCGCCCAATTCCTGGCTTAAGACCTTGACCACCAGATCTTTCTTGCAACCCTTCTTTTCTTTGTTCCCTTCGCTCCTTACGTTTTTCTAAAAACTCGCCCCTTCTTTCTTTTAAATTCTCTAACCTCTCTCCCTTTCGTTCCTGCTGAGCATCTCGGCTTTTTTGAAGATTTTTTTGAATCCCATCTTTCTTATTGAATGTCTGACAAAACCCTTTTGTTGGATATAATCCAACAATCAAAACAAATCCTAGTCCTAATACCATCAGCTTAGAGTTTTGCATCATTCCCCCGTTTATAAAAAATATGTAACTAGAAAAAAGCCCACCTTACGGCAAGGTCTTGACAAATCATATATCCTAAAGAATTCCAAACTCTAAATTCCTCTAAATTCCTTTGAGATAATGACCTTTTACTTTGATGAACCCTTAAGCAGTTCTTTCATTACCGACTCAGCCTCTTCCTCTACTTCTTCTTTCTTCCTCCACTCCCATACTTTCAAATGAGATCCCATATAATAAGAATGGTCTAAAAGGGATTCTCCATCCATTGCTCCCCATCTACCATCTTCAACTTCAGTCAGAGCTTCATATATTGGATTTTCTACAGAAGTAAAAAAAAGTTCCATGTCTTCATTACTGATTGGTTTACCTAGCAAAACTTTAATGGCGGTATCTTCCATCTCAAAATCATCTTTAATAGACTTCAAAGCTTCTTCCCTAGTTTTGCCAGTCTGCAGACTTTTTTCAATTTCCTCTTCAATGGCTTTATTTCTCTTGGCAAAAGGATAGTGCGCATAACCCAGTTCATTTCCAATATGAAAGTCCAAATCTGGAAAAAACAAATAAACCCAGTCATCGAAATCAATCTGGACACCTTCAGAAGCACCATATTCTCTTGCTTTTTCAGGTTCATCTAGAACCAATTGATTATAAATTTTCACAAAGCGTTTCATACTGTCGTGCACTAGGGCATGGTAGTAGGCATTCATTCGATACCAATTGGTACTGGAGTTTTGACCATTAGAAAGTTTCCTGAGCAAGAGCATGATTTTTTCTGCATCTCCAAATCGATGTGATATTGGAAATGCATTTCGAAGATATTTGTTTAGCTCTTCTTCATTTCCATCTGCTTTTTGAATATTGAGCTGCAAGTGATTTTTGGCGTAATCCAAGGAATGGTGTACTAATCGCTCGTGATTTAGTTTCCTTTGGTATTCCATATATTGCTTGAACTCATCGTTTTCAGACTCTTTAGAGTTTTTAGGCTTGTTCTGGGTTATATCTTTGGCAAAAGCTAACATATTTCTCTCTTTTAAATTAGGTGTGGAAAACCTTATTCTGACCCTTTAAGAAGTTGATTTCAAGATATTTTCAGGCTTTCTTTTTTTTGCAAATCTCAGACAAATCACTAAAAATATAAGAATTATCTTACAATATATAAGATAATTCCTATATAATGTATTTATCCTCCTCGTTTTTTAAATTATTACGCAGCTTCTCTAAGCGTTTAGGCTAGACTCATTGCGAGATAACATCAGCAATAGACAAGTTTAAAATCGGTTTAAACTTGCAGGGTTGAGATACTCCTACCGACAAAATAAGGAAAGGAGCGGCCCATGAATATTATTTTAAATAGCTATTGCAATTTAAAATGTAATTATTGTTTTGCCGATGAATACATGGAGGAAAATGTCAAGACTCCTGATAAATCGATGGATTATAGTTTTTTCCTAAACAAACTTTTACCTCGAATTAAAAATGCCTCACTCATAAATTTTATGGGGGGAGAACCAACCCTACACCCCCACTTCAACGATATTCTTTCTAAAACTCTGGAAGAAATGCAACCCTTTACTTTTCTTGGGGTTTTTACCAATGGTCTGATGCCAGATAAAGTTTTAGACCTGCTTTTGCATACTGTCGGTCGAGGAGGAAGTATAGAGCGCCAAATTCAATTCTCAGTGCTTCTTAACTGGCAGACTATGGAAAACATATCTGAAAAAAATCATGCTCGGTGCCTAGAAGTAGCAGAAACCATTCTCAGTAAAAATGGATACGGGCTTATGTTCAGCCTCAACCTATATTCCATAGAACAGGATTTATATAAACAGTGTTTGGAAATTGATGAAATCTATCAAAACTTGGGATTACCAGCAGGACAAAAATATAAAGTACGCGTCAGCCCTGCATTCCCAATAGTCGGTGAAGAGAGCAATCACTCATTACCTATAAAAGATTATCCGAAAATGGGAAGAATGATGCTGGATATAATTAAAGAGTTTCCACAAATGTGTTTTCGTTTTGATTGCTCATTTCCTCCTTGTCTTTTAGACGAAATTGAAGAAGACGAATATCCATTGGTTGAACAATTTTATTTTCATGGCAATCAGTCAGTCCCAAATATCACTGAATGGAAAGACAGGGATTTTTATTTTGGCTGTGCTGATGATAGCCCTATGGACATAGATCCAAAAGGGGATTGCTTCAATTGTTTTCCATTCCATGATAAGAAACTTGGAAATATCCAAGAATTTCAGCAGATTAATGAACTTTCCATTACCAAAATGCATACCGAATTTCTCGATAATGCATTTAAAGCAGAGCCAAATGAGCCTTGCAAAAGTTGCCCACATTACATGGTACGTTGTTCAAGCGGATGTTTTGCCTACAACTTTACCTGATCGATTCAACTAGTTTGTTACTTTTCTTACAAACTCAAACTCTATGCTCTATCACCAGTACAACTTTACGCATGAACCTAATAAACATTCTTTGCATTCGTAACCCATAAGATTAAATCATTATTACAATTACATTTTTTGACTCTAGCCTTGCGATTGACAACACCTTACCAGTTTGATAGCGTAATCTAATTAAAATATTACTAATTTACTTTTTATCTAAAAATATGCCCTGGGACGATTTACACGAGCCAAAAGGACCTGAAGACAGATTTAAAGGTAACCGAGGTCAAGGTGGCGGTGGCTCTCAAAAACCACCTTTTGATATTCCACAGATTAAGGTTCCTCAATTTAAGCCATCCATGTTACTGGGTATAATACTCCTCCTTCTGGCCGTATGGATTGTACCTGGAACCTTCTATTTTGTTGAACCAGATGAAGAAGGAGTGGTTACAAGGTTTGGAAAATTCCACCGTACAACTTCACCTGGTTTACACTTTAAATTTCCTTCTCCTATAGAACATGCATCAACACCAAAGATTCGCCAGGTGCGTAGAGCGGAAATTGGATTCAGAGCTTCGGATGGAAGGCCCATGCAACGGGTTCCTGCAGAGTCTCTCATGCTAACCGGCGACCAAAATATTATTGATATAAACCTCGTGGTCCAATACCGGATCATGGATTCAGTTCAATACCTTTTTAATGTTCGCCGACCCCATAAGCTGATTCGTGATTCCGCGGAAACAGTCATCAGGGGAATAATAGGCAGCAAGAAAATTGACGAGGCGTTGACCACCGGTAAAGCCGAAATTCAAGTCCTCGCAAAGGATCGAATTCAAGAGCTCCTGGACAGATACGAATCCGGTCTTCAGGTGGTAACCATTCAACTTCAGGATGTACACCCTCCTGAGCAGGTTGAAGCTGCGTTTAAAGACGTTGTCAGTGCCCGTGAAGATAAAGAGCGAATGATTAACGAAGCGCAGGGTTATCGAAACGCTGTCATTCCAGAAGCACGTGGACAAGCTGCAAAAATAGTTCGCGAGTCAGAAGGTTATAGGGCAAGAGTTGTAAAAACAGCTGAAGGTGATGCCAAGCGTTTTCTTCAACAATACGAGGAATATAAAAAAGCCCCCGACATTACACGCAAGAGACTTTACCTAGAAACCATGGAAGAAATTCTCCCAACAATAGAAAAATTCATTATGGAAGACAAAAAAGGTGGTGGCGTTTTACCTATTCTCCCTCTGGGTAATAAGTTGATGGGAGGTAATAAATAACCATGAAACAAAATTCTCTAATAATAACCGTCATCCTTGCGATTGTTATTTTATCTTCGTCCATGTTCACGGTGCATATGACGCAAAACGCAGTGGTTTTAGAATTACAAAAACCTAAAGAGATCATTACCGAACCTGGGCTTTACTTCAAGATCCCTTTCTTTCAGCAAGTCCGCTACTTTTCCAGACAGTTGCTGGATAATGACTCAAATCCGGCAGAAGTTATCACTCGTGACAAGAAAAATATGTTGATTGATAACTTCACAATGTTTCGTATTGTTGACCCATTGAAGTTCTTGGAAACTGTCCGAGGAGAACAGGGTGCGAGATCCCGTTTAGACGACATTGTTTATTCTGAATTAAGGGTTGAAATAGGTAGACACGCCTTGATCGATATTGTCACAGAAACCAGAGATACAATTATGGCCAAGGTGACTAAAGAAGCTAATATCAAAGCTGCAGAGTATGGCATTGAAGTTGTTGAGGTTCGCATCAAACGGACCGATCTTCCACCTGAAATTGCTAATTCCATTTTCAACCGGATGAGAACAGAACGCGAACGTATAGCTATGGAGTATCGCTCTGAAGGAAAAGAAGAAGCCACTAAAATTCGGGCGGAAACAGACAAGGAAAAAACTATTCTGGTCGCCGAAGCCTACAAACAGGAGCAAATGGTCAGGGGTGAGGGCGATGCGATTGCAACTAAAGTTTATGCTGATGCTTTTAAAAAAGACCCCAAGTTTTATTCTTTCATGCGATCCATGGAAGCTTATAAGAACTCTTTAAAAACTGACACCACACTCCTTATGTCTGAGGATTCAGATTTTCTGGGATTCCTGAATAAATCCAAATAAAATTTTTCGATGCCTAATAGTAGACAGGCATGCAATATCTTTATTATTTAGAGTGGGAAACGTTATCTTTACTTAACCGATAGCATGAGAATACTCATTGTAGGTGCCGGTATAGTTGGCTATAATCTCGCACAGGAACTTTCACAGGAAGGTCATGATGTTGCTATCGTGGATCAGGATCCAGAAAGAACCCGCCGTATAGCAGATACGCTTGATGTAATGACTGTGGAAGGCAATGCCTGTTTGCCAAGTGTATTAATAAGGGCCGGCATTGAGTCTTCTGAAATGGTGATCGCTGTCACCGAAAAAGACGAAATAAACCTGCTCTGCTGCTTTCTCGCATCCCGGTTTGAAGTTCCCAAGCGATTCGCCAGGCTCCGCAACATGGAGTTTACGAACAGTGACAGGGTGTTCTCTTCTGAAGAACTGTTCGTCGACCAGGCTATAAACCCCGGACAAATCATTGTTGAAACCATCCTGAAAATTCTCGAGACTCCCGGCGTGGTCAGTGTTGCCGAGTTTGCTGATGGCGAAGTACTGTTAAGGGAATTTGATGTGCCAGAAAATGCCCCGATTGCCGGCAAAACCATTCAAGACATCCGTGCTATCACACAAATGGATTTGTTTCTGATTGTCGCCATTGTCCGCAATGGGGAACTGGTGATTCCAAAAGATCAAGATATACTTCAAGCTGGTGATAGGTTTTACACCCTCGTTGATAAAGAGTTTCTGCCATTTCTTTTGCCCATGCTGAATCGAACACTCGATCAGGTTGAAAAAATTATCATTTATGGTGCCACGTCCACATCAACACGATTGGCAAAAGCCCTCGAAGAGGATTTGCGCGACGTTTGCATCATTGAACCTTCCAGAGATAAAGCTCACAAAGCCGCTGACAAGCTTGAACGCACTGTAGTGCTGCATGGTAGTGGCACTGATATGGACCTGTTTAATGAAATCAACATGAAAGAAGCCGATTTTTTTCTGGCTCTCTCTCACGATGATGAGAATAATATTCTCTCAGCCCTTCTGGCAAAAAAGTATGGTGCCAAACGCGCTTTAGTCATCACCCATGACCCGGAATACCTGCCTATCCTGGATTCTATTGGAATGGATATCACCATCAATCCCAGGCTTATCACGGTCAGCGCTATTCTGAAGCATTTGAGAAAAGGACAAGTCATGTCTGTCTTCAAATTGATTGAAGACGCAGAGGTGATGGAAATCGGTGTGGCTGAAGAC
>WAHY01000004.1:99097-143686 GCA_009873635.1 Nitrospinota bacterium | reverse complement strand
ATCGATTGTTAATAAGCAAATTGGTAAAATCAGTTTCCCTAAAGGTGCGATCATTGGAGCACTTCTCAGAAAAGGAGAAATGTTACTGCCTAATGATGATGTCACCATTGAAGCAGGCGATTCGGTCATCGTGGTTGCCTTGCCAGGAACCATCGAAAAAATAGAAAAACTATTTGGCCGTAAGCGATCTTTTCTTCCTTTCCGATGAATATCCAGTCCATTTTCAGTGTTGTTGGAATTTTACTGGTCCTTCTTTCCGGGTTGCTTCTCGCCCCGATGGGCGTTGCGCTTTATTATGGAGATGCTCCCATTGATGGGTTCATTTCCGAGTCCTCAGCATTTGGCTGGGCATTTGGTCTGAGCCTGGCAACCGGCCTGATATTATGGAAACTGCTCCCCTCGGGCATAGCAAAACTGAGGGATCGTGAAGGATTCGCCATTGTCACTTTTTCCTGGTTATCGATGTCAGCTTTCGGCGCGTTACCCCTTTATTTAAGTGGTGCCTGCCCTGAATTTATTGACGCGTTTTTTGAAAGTGCCAGTGGTTTCACCACTACCGGGGCTTCTATCCTTCAGGATATCGATGCGATGCCTCACGGAATTTTGTTCTGGCGGAACCTGATGCAGTGGATAGGAGGAATGGGAATCATTCTTCTTTCCCTTGCCATATTCCCCATGCTGGGCATTGGTAGCTTCCACCTGTTTAAGGCGGAAATTCCCGGTGGTTCTACAGTGGAACAAACACAGCCCCGTCTGGCCGAGACAGCAAAAATACTTTGGAAAACTTACTTAACCCTGACACTGATCGAAGTTTTTGCACTGCGGTTCGCCGGTTTGAGTTGGTTCGATTCGGTTTGTCACACTTTTTCAACGGTGGCAACGGGTGGGTTTTCACCTCATAACGGTAGTATCGGTGCCTTAGGCAATGTTTATATTGAAAGTATTATCATCCTTTTCATGTTCCTGGGCGGGATCAACTTTGCCCTTCATTTCCAATTAGTTCGAAGAAATTTTTCTGTTATTTTTAAAAATCCTGAATTCAGAGCCTATTGCGCATTGGTCTTTTTAGGTGTCCTGTTCGTAACCTGGGGTCTCACCCAGGAGTCTGTGACTGATGACGCGGGAAAAGCGTTTCGAAGTGCGGCCTTCACAGTGGTTTCTATAAACACCACTACCGGATTTGTTACGGATGACTTCAATATGTGGCCGGAATATTTAAAACTATTCCTCGTCGCAATTATGATGATTGGAGGGTGTTCCGGATCAACGAGCGGATCGTTCAAAGTCATTCGTATGATCATCTTGTTGAAAATCATTATGCGGGAACTGAAAAACCTGGTCCACCCTCGAGCAATATTTCACGTCAAAGTAGGGGATAAAACTATTGAACCGGACGACCTTTCCAATGTTGCCGCATTGACATTTCTATTTATGGGCTTTACCGCTTTAGGAGGTGTATTGCTCTCGGCAATGGGCGTGGATTTCACTACTGCATTGTCTGCAACTGTGGCTTCTCTGTTCAATATTGGCCCGGGTCTTGGAGATGTGGGTGCCATGGGTAATTATTCCTCAATACCGACGATGGGCAAAGGCATTCTTATCTTTTTCATGTTATTAGGAAGGCTTGAAATATACGGAGTTATTCTGCTTTTCCTGCCTATGACCTGGCGTAAATAATAGTTGATTTTGCCAAGCCAATAATCTAGAATTCCGGCTTCCCGTCCAAATTTCTCCCTGATAAGGCTAATAATCTGCGGGATTTAATTTAACTCGTTTTAGTAATAATCAGAGAGATGAACGGGTCAATACAGGATCAAGTCTGGTATTGAAATGATGTGATCAACAATCAGAATTAAGCCTGATTCAATAAGGATTTAAATATTATGGAAAAAAATCCACTTAAAATTACCGAACTTGTCTTACGGGACGCGCACCAATCTCTTCTTGCGACCCGAATGCGAACCGAAGATATGCTCCCTATAGCTGAAAAGCTTGATCAAGTAGGGTTTTTCTCGCTTGAAATGTGGGGAGGAGCAACTTTTGATACCTGCATCCGGTTTTTGAATGAAGACCCATGGGAACGTGCCCGCGTCCTGAAGAAAAAAATGCCAAACACCCCCTTTCAAATGCTACTGCGGGGACAAAATGCTGTTGGCTACCGTCACTATGCGGATGATGTGGTTGAGCGATTTGTCAAACAATCCGTAGAAGTGGGGATCAATATATTCAGAATTTTTGATGCTCTCAATGACTTTCGAAATATTGAAACCGCTGTTAAAACTGTAAAAAAATGCGGTGAAACCGTTGAAGGCTGTATCAGTTACACCGTCAGCCCGGTTCATAATATTGAATTGTATCTGGACATGGCCCGAAGGCTGGAGGATATGGGTTCAGACATACTCTGTATTAAAGATATGGCGGGTCTCCTGACTCCTGATGTGACCAAAACCCTGATTACTGAACTTAAAAAAAATATCAAGCTGCCAATCCATTTGCACACCCATGCAACCACCGGACTTGTCGGTATGAATTTGCAGTGCGCGATCGATGCCGGGGTGGATATGGTAGATACCGCCATTTCCTGTTTATCTATGGGAACCTCTCATTACGCAACGGAATGTATGGTGGCCGCGCTGAAAGGAACGCCCAGAGATACCGGTCTGGATCTCGGCCTGCTGGAAGAAATCAACGATTACTTCACTGAAGTTAAGAAACATTATGCGGAGTTTGAGAGCGATTTCAAAAGTGTTGATATCAATATCCTCAAGTCACAGATTCCCGGCGGTATGATTTCCAATATGGAAAACCAATTGCGGGAGCAAAACGCAATCGACAAACTTGAACAGGTTCTGGAAGAAGTTCCACGAGTGCGTAAAGATATGGGATATCCACCTCTCGTAACTCCCACGAGCCAGATAGTAGGGTCCCAGGCAACTTTGAACGTATTGACGGGAGAGCGTTACAAAGTAATCACTAAAGAAACCCGACAGTGCGTGTTGGGAAATTACGGGAAACTTCCCGCACCCATTGATGAAGATTTGTTGAAAAAGGTCTCAGAAGATGGAAAAGTAACAGATTGCCGGCCCGCCGATTTACTGGACCCGGAATGGGATACCGTATGCAGTGAACTGGGGGATAAATATACCAGCGAAGAAGACCGGCTGACATATGCCTTGTTTCCTAAAGTGGCTCTGAAATTTTTTGAGACTAGAGGGACACCCCAACCAAAAGCAGCACCCGCTGCGGCTGGCGCTCCAGCCCCGGCAAGCGCCCCAGCCCCGGCAGCAGCTTCTGCCCCTGCGGGTTCGGCAGTATATAGTGTTCGGGTGAATGGAAAAGACTATACCGTTGAAGTGTCTACGGGAGGCGCGGTTGCTTCTGCTCCAGTAGCTGCTCCAGCGGCCGCACCGGCACCCGCCGCAGCACCACCAGCCAGTAGTGGTGGCGGAACTCCTTTGTTGGCTCCTCTTCCGGGATCCATCTTCACCTTAAAATGCAATGAGGGAGATTCTGTAAATGAGGGTGATACTGTCCTTATTATGGAATCCATGAAAATGGAATCGGAAGTTAAAGCACATCAAGCAGGAACCATCCAATCTATTCTGGTTAAAGAAGGCGATAACGTACAAACCGGCGACGAACTTGTCATAATAGGATAATGGAATTCAGTTTCGGCGCGTCTGCGTCAAAAATACTTAACTCTACTGGCTTCTCCAGCTTGGGTGGAGGCGATTTAATCATGATTATAGTCGCCTGCGTGTTGATCTATCTTGCTGTCTGGAAGAAGTTTGAACCGCTCCTGCTCCTTCCTATGGGATTCAGTGCGTTGCTGGCTAACATTCCCATGAGCATGATGGCCAGTACTGATGAGGGTGGACTGCTCAACATTTTTTACCAGGGCATCAAGCATGAGATACTTCCTCCCCTGATCTTCATGGGAGTGGGTGCGTTGACAGACTTTGGTCCCCTGTTGGCCAATCCTGCTACGCTACTCCTCGGTGCCGCAGCCCAGATCGGCGTTTACGTTACCTTGATTGGTGCCGTACTTCTCGGTTTTAATATGCATGAAGCAAGTGCTATCGGTATCATTGGCGGAGCGGATGGTCCCACTTCCATTTTTATAGCATCCAAGTTGGCTCCGCACCTTCTGGCTCCAATTGCCGTGGCCGCTTATTCCTATATGTCTCTGGTTCCGCTCATTCAACCTCCTATCATGAAACTTCTGACTACAGAGGAAGAACGAAAAATTAAAATGGAGCAGTTGCAACCCATTTCCCAAACGGTAAAAATTGTTTTCCCGGTTATTGTGACCTTCGTCTGCTGTTTGATGTTACCCGGCGTCACCCCGCTTCTGGGAATGCTGATGCTTGGCAATTTGTTCCGCGAGTCAGGGGTCACCGCCCGCTTGCACGAAACAGCAGAAACCCATTTGATCAACATCGTTACTATTCTGTTGGCAACGGCCGTAGGTTCTTCCATGACCGCCGACTCTTTTTTGCGGGTTGAAACCATTAAAATCATCGTGCTGGGTTTATTGGCTTTCTGTATTGCAACAGTTGGAGGAGTTGTTTTTGGAAAAATCATGTGCAAGGCGACCGGGGGTCGTGTGAATCCACTTATTGGTTCAGCCGGGGTATCAGCCGTTCCTATGGCAGCACGTGTTTCCCAGAAAGTGGGCTCAGAAGCGGATTCCTCAAATTTCTTATTGATGCATGCAATGGGACCAAATGTAGCAGGCGTTATTGGTAGCGCAGTGGCCGCAGGTGTTTTTATCTCCCTGTTTGGAGACAATGTGCCAGCACCGCACGCTGAGATTGCCGATGTAATTGGGACAGCAGAGCCCAGTGCCAAAGCCGCAATATCCCAAGTGGTCGAGGCTATAAAGCTGAACCACTAAAAGGAATAACTATGGAAACTTCAGTTCACGCAGCCGTTAACGTTTCTATTCTGGCCATGGCGGTCATTTTTACCGTGCTGACTATTTTGATTTTTACCATTCAGGCCTTGGTAAAAATGATGCCCTATGAAGCTCCTCCACCATCGCCCTCAAGACGCAAGGCCGGCAAGTCTGCCGTAGCCAGCTCCAGCCATGAGGATGACCATGTAGCAGCTATTACCGCAAGCCTCGCAATGCATATGGGAAAGTCCCCCAGCGATTTTAGAATCGTCAATATTTCCAAGAGATAAATAGACGGATTTTAACTGAGTGGTAATGTTAAAAACTGTTGCGATAATCTGCTAGTCTTCAACAGGAGTTGGAGGCGGTGCGGTTTTCAGGTTATCTGTTATAGGACTCAGGATGTCCTGTGGAGTCTGAAAAATTCCCTGGAAGATACCCATCAACTTCTTGCCAAGGGATGTAAAAGGAATCGCGCTTACATCGGGATCATTAAAATCCCCTTTCACCGTATAATAGGATTTCACCAGGCTTTTTTCATCTCCGCCAGTTATGATTTTACCGACCAGCGGAATTTTGGTCAGGAACCTGTCCAGCTGTGCCATGGGCGCAACTCCCACTACTGTATCCATTTGATCGTTGACCAGATCGAAGTTTCCAACTACAGAGGTCCTACGGTTTTCGGTTTCTATCACAAAGTTTTCCGTTTCAAAAACACCCTCTTTACAAGAAAAATCTCCTGAAATTTGCCTATATGGCGAAGCCTCATCCTCTTCCAATGACTCAGGTTGAGGGATAGAACTGAACAACCTGTGAACTCCTTTTTTCAGCCTCGCAGTATTTATTTTTCCTGATTGGATATTCAGGGAAATATTACCCGACAAGGATTGAGAAATTTCCCGCCAATCCTTTCCGCTTCCACTCATCCTTGCATCAATCATTTTCACATTTCCACTTAAACTATCTCCAAAAAGATCACCAAAAAAACCGAACAGGTTTTTTGTTTCCATTTCCCGGGCTTGAACATTTCCCTCAAAATGCCCGACACCTTCAAGATCAATAAACATCTTCCCACCACTTTTCACAGATGTATTGGAAGCAAAAGTCATGTCTTTTATTTCTAATTCCCTTTCTCTCAGGAGTATGCTTCCTGCAACCCGGTCCAGGTTCAAATGTTTATAAACCAATCGATCGAGGTTAAACCTTACTTGTCCTTTGCCTCGTGAGAAAAAATCAGACTGGTTCAGTCGTTCGATAAGCGATATATCCTCACCCTGTGGTTCAGGAAAAATTTCATCAATATTCAGTCCCTTTCCAGAAAGGTTTAATTCCAGTCTGGGTGAGTCTCCTCTAAAATAAACTCCTGAAAAGTTAAGACCGCTTTGATCGGATACAATATTTCCCGAGCGAATGTCGAGGCGGTTTTCTTTAAACTTAAGGTTTGCATCCACCGTTACGGACGATAAAAAGTTTTCCGGTCGAATTTTCAGCTTATTCAATTTCATCTCACCTTCAAATTTTGCACTTTGAAGGTCATTCAGGTTACCGGAACCAACAATTTTAAAATCAGTGCTTCCATCGATCTCTGCGCTGATAAACCTGAAAAACTGACGGGAAGGATACGCCTGAAAGTCATTAGCTTGCATACTGATAGTAAATTCCGGGTTATCCAGATCAGGAATTCGAACCGTTCCCGAGACCTGGTTTCCTCCCAACTCATAAGTCCAGTTATCAATAGTAAGGCCTTTATTTTTCTCAACGCTTCCCTTAGCTTTAAATTTACTCAAGGCATTTGGACGCTTTTCCATGAATCCGGGAATCTCATAACCCACCCGAGCCAGATCAGCCTGATGCTCAAATACGAATGAGTCCAGGTTTCCATTCAGATTTAAAGAAACGTGGGCGGGACCAGAAAATTTCAAATCTTCAAAAAGAGGAATATCCTTTAAGTCAGATTGCGCAAGGCCGGGAAAGTTAAGACGAAGGGCATACTCCAAAGTCTTGATATTTTTACGGTCGATTTCCCCTTCAAGCTGAACTGGGGAATCTCCATAACGACCGTTCAAGTTTTCCAGTCTTATCTTCCCACCGCCATAAGAAATATTCCCATTAAGGTTGTTCATAGCATGTAACCTGTCAGGATATTTCATAGAAACATTTTTCAGCTCAATTTCTCCCCACTCCTTCTTGGTTTCCGGCAGAGTTGGGTCACGCTGGAACCGGTAATCCATAACCACTTGGCCTGCAGTAAAATCGAGGCCTTCCTTAAGGTTGACCAACGCATCTTCGGAATTGTCAGACAAGATAAAGGGTAAATCGCTGGAGGCAATTTTATAGGTCGTTGTCATTTTCTCAAGAGGTTGACCATTACTAAAACCCATTTCCCCATTCATTCCTGAAAATGAACTTTTGGAAAAATTTCCGGAAAGATTGTCATACCTTAGGACTGGGATCCAGGAAGCATCTTTGCGCTTATCTGCTTCCGGAGTATGGGTGTATATAATGTTCCCATTAAGGTTTTCCAGTCTCGGCTCAAATTCTTCATCATTTAGAGAAACATCCTGCAGACCTATCTTTCCAGAGATCGCAAGCTTGTCAAAATCATCCAGCGGACCTTTTACATCCAGTCGAACATTTGCAGTCCCTTCGAATTCATCGTAAACGGCAATTGAGTCGAACAAGGGATGTCCCTTGAAAACCTTTTTGAGAGTTCCATGAAATTGCCTGATATCTACTTCGTTTTCTAGATTGAGGTCAACGGATGGCCTCGTCATGATATCAGTAATCGTTCCATGCACATTGGTTATTGGCTGGTTTTCATATTTGGCTTTGGCAATATGTAAATTCGTTTTCCCTTTGCTTATACTGAAAGTCCCTGAAACATTTTGCAAGGCAGGCAATGGAGCCTGCCAGTCGACATGCTTCATTTCAAATTCCGAAGAAATCAGACCCCGGTTTTTCTCCTGAGCAAGCTCCTGAAGCTGCTCCAGAGTTCCATCAAACTTCAATGCATTAATCTTTATAGAACCGTTTTTAAACCGGGACTGCACCAAAGCATGATATTCCTCTGGGAAAAACTTTAACGGGAGATAATCCATACTTTTATTTACCTGAAATGAATCTGAAACCAAGTCCAGGGAAATGGAAGGATCTTTAGAAAGGAAGTTTGCAAGGGATGCCTTGGCCCTGAACTTGAAAGGGCCGGACTCAGATTTCAATTCTTCAATATGGAGTGAATCCTGATCCAGCGCGATCTTGTATTCTAAACCTCCACGATGAGGAACACGGGCATCCCTCAAAATAGCATGTCCCTTATTAGAGTCTGTCGAGTATTTCAAAGTCCCCTCTGTTTTCAATGCTCCACCAAGGTTGCCTGAAAAACTGGACTTCAAAGATAACATGCTGTCCAGAGGCGCCTTAGCCAGCACCTTTTTCAAATATGGCTGAAAACTTGAGACATTCAATTCATCAACACGGACCTTACCGTTTATTGATATGCCTGTAATGCCCTGGTCTTTGGAGAAATTGTCAAATGCTCCTGAAACCTGAAAGCCAGTGGGTGTGCCGTCGCCGGGAATTTCACCTTTAACATTAAATTGAAAAGGAGAATTTAGAAGACTTTTCCTTACTGAAAAATGGATGTGTCTCAGGTTTAATGGTAGCGGATCATCAGGCGGACGGTTTAAATAATCCTGAAAATGGATGGTCCCATCTTCCACCATTAGCTGGTTCATGAGGCTTACCCTCAAAACTTTGAACAATCCACTTTCAGAAGGTTGGGTTATCCATTTTTTCACGTTTCCCACACTAAGGCGTCCCTCAGCATCACGGACCACGTTGAGCGAAACACCCTGAACAATAATTTTCTTCACTTCAACACGTTTATTCAGTAACGGTAACAGCTTTACCACTACCCAAACGCTACTCGCCTCCAGTTCCGGTTCCTTTGCAATTCTCGACTTGAGTGATACATCTTTCAAAAGTATGCTGAGGCCGCGGACAATGTCCATCTCAGCATCACCTATTTTCACTTCTCTTCGTGTCAACTCTTCCAACTTCTTGATCGCATGAGTTTTGATCTCTCCCAGATTGCGCAACTGGTAATATGCCAATGAACAGACAGAAATCACCGCGAGCATCAAGCTGAACAGAGAATAAAAAATGATCCTTTTTCGTTGGAGCGACATATCTTGGTTTACGGATTGCAGAAAAAGGTTAAAATAGCTTTTGCGGTTTTATCAGCGGGAAAATTTCTGTGGAAAAACAGCAAAAAAGGCTTATAACCGCAAAGCAGCCACCAACGGATTCAAGCCGAATAAATCCATTGTTTTCATAATGTTATAGTTCATTCAAGGCTTTTCGTCCAGCAAAAACCTGATATTCTTTCATACCCTATTTTATGTTTAAAAATGATGCGATCTAAGGAAGAATCTTTAATTGTCGGAATCAACCCAGTACGGGAAGCCCTTATAGTCTCTAAGCGACAATGTTACAGAGTTATAGCAGAACAGGGTAAAACCCATTCCAGAATTGATGAGATAATCAAGTTAGCGAAGGAAAAACAAATTCCTGTCGAAATTTTGCCTAAATCAACCTTCCAGAATAAGTTTAAAAACCAGGTTCATCAAGGGATTGCCGGGTACTTTTCCGCCATTTTGACCCTGGAGCTTAATGACATGGTCAAAACAGTGTTTCAAAAAAGTTCCCTGCCGACTCTCGTAATTCTAGATGGCATTCAGGACCCGCAAAACCTGGGAGCAATCATCCGGTCCGCTGAAACGCTTGGGATTCATGGAATGATTCTGCCTAAACATGGCACTTCATCTTTAACTGAAACCGTCTCTAAATGTTCTTCCGGTGCCATCGAACATTTACCGATTACATGGGTTACAAATTTAACCCGATGTATCGAACAACTGAAAGAATCTGGATTCTGGATTGCAGGTGTTGTGGCTGATGGAGAAATACCCTGTTACCAATATCGGTTTGATACTCCTGTAGCCCTGGTCATTGGTGGAGAGGAAAAGGGAATTAGACCTTTGCTGAAAAAATCCTGCGATGTAACCCTCTCAATCCCCATGAAGGGTCAGTTGGAGTCCCTGAATGCCGCGTCAGCCAGTGCAGTTGTGTTCTACGAAAATTTGCGACAAAAAATGCTGGAAAGTTCCCGAAAATAGGAACGCTGTCTCCAAGGGTTGAAGGCAGAGAAAATTAAAGTCGGTTATAGGACCGCATTCGACGCATGGCGGCTTTTCTCTTCTTCTTGGCTTCCTTCTGCTTGCGCTTTTTCTTAACGGAAGGCTTCTCATAAAACCTGCGGCGTTTAAGTTCCTTCAACAGTCCTTCCTTGGTCATTTGTCTTTTTAAGACTTTTAAAGCTTTTTCAACTTGATTTTGGTAAACTGTGACTTCCAAAAATCTCTCCTTTCTTCCCTGGGTTATTTAGCAGGGGAGAACAACTTGTTTTTATGGCACAAATAAACAATTCGCTGCCTGAAATCCGGCACCAAAACTCCCGCCCCCTGGCGGAAAACCATCTTACGTGAAGCCTGTGATTATCAACAATAATTCATATAAAGTCAAGACTACAAAATTATGAGCCCGAATCCTGTTACGCAGACCATACGCATTATCCTGGCAACCTTGTTTTTATTTTGGTTTTTGCTACTTTCCCGCAAAGGCCATTCTGAGGAATTTGCTGTACCCAATTCAGGATCTCCATATAAGAGCCTGACAAAACTGGAAGCCGGTCAAATCATTCATATTCCAACAGGATTGCTGGTTAGCAAAGAGCAGATGATGGATTCCATTTCAGCTTCCCGGGTCATCTATGTTGGCGAAACCCACGATAATATCGAAGCTCACAAAGTGCAGTTGCAAATCATTCAACATCTGGCCGATAAATATCCTGTAGCAATTGGACTGGAAATGTTCCGCCGCTCAGCCCAGGAAAAACTGGACCTCTACCAACAGGGCCAACTTTCGCAACGGGAACTCAGGAGTCTTTTTCGTTCCAACTGGGGAAGTGGTTTTGGTCTCTATAAACCCATATTCGATTTTGCGAAATCCAGGGGAATGCCTTTGATCGGACTAAAATCCAGCCGGGATGTGGAAAACCAATTTAGATCGGGAGATGAAGCACCCGGCGACACACTGTATCCTGAAATTGACGATACCGACCCATATCACAGAGCCTTCTCCATGTCAGCTTTCGGAGGACATTCTGCGAAAGTGCTGGAAAAACCATACCGAATGCTGTTGCTCTGGGAAGAAACCATGGCTCAGACTGTTGCAGAATTTTTACGCAATCCGGCTAATAAGGAAAAAAAGCTGGTGGTGCTGGCAGGAGGGTTTCATGTGCAATATGGTTTTGGTATCCCAAAGCGCGCTTATAGAAGAATCCCTCATAACTATTCCATCGTCCTGCCCGACATTACCGTAGTGCCGGATAATTTGAAAGACAGGGAAATGACGGTGAAACAAGTTTCCATTCCTTTATATTCTTCAGATTATACCTGGAAGGTGGAATACAAAGTTCCCGGTCATAATAAAGTCAAATTGGGAGTGCGGCTTACCCAGGAAAAAGGTGGAGGAGTGCATATAAAGTTTGTAGAAAAAAACTCCAACGCTCAAAACGCGGGAATAAAATCGGGTGACCTGCTGCTCAGTATGGATGGGAAACCCCTGGCCAGGGTGGATGATTTACTTGAATTACTGGCAAACAAAAAGCTTGATGACCGCTCAACATTTCAACTCCAACGTGGCAATAAAACCCTTACGGTTGAAGTGATCTTTAAAAAGAAAAAAACTTGAAAAATAACTTTGCTATAGAAGTTTCCGGACGCATAGCGTTTTTTAAACCAGAAAGACCTGACTTACCCATTCAAACTGTGACTTCAAGCGGTCGCTGCAACACATGCGTTAAATCCTTACTGATACAATTAAAAATCCGTTTTCTTGTGTAAGTTTAAATAATATTTTTCCAAGTCCTTCACTGAAAACATACCCACGATTTCGCCGTTCCTTGTCACTGGAACATGGCGAACCTTGTTTGTTTCTATGACGCCGCACACCTCTGCGATGGTTTGATTCTCGTCAACGGTGTGCGATATTTTTGTCATCACCTCGGAAACCTTCAATGCTTTAGGGTCGCCCTCACCCTTTAAAACCAGAAACATCCAATCTGTTTTTGTGATTATTCCAACGTAGTTCTCTTCCTCCTTCACTAAAAGGGCGCTAACTTTATTTTTATACATTTCATCAACCGCTTCAAAAGCGTATTTACCGGGGTCGATGGAAAATATCTGGATGCTCATATATTCACTGACTTTACTCATATTCAAAATCCTCCCCGTATAATATTTCAGTTCCTGAAAGAATAATTAATTAGAAAACTTATTCGCCGTTGTCTTCTACATCACTTTGTGTAAGTTTTAGAAATACGGTTTCCAGGTCTCCATGCTGTTGGCTGGCCTGATCGCGCAACTGCTCCACCGTACCTACGGCTATCATTTTCCCCTCCTGGATGATTCCCACCCTGTGACACATGGTTTCGGCAACACCCAGGGAGTGGGTTGACATAAAAATCGTAGTGCCGTTTTCACATAAACCCTTAAACAATTGTTTGACCTGGCGAGCCCACTTGGGGTCAAGACCAACCAGGGGCTCATCGACTATGACTACTTTAGGGGAGTGAATCAACGCTCCATTAATGACCAGCTTCTGCCGCATGCCATGAGAGTATCCTTCTATCAACTCATCAGCAAATCCCTGCAAATCAAAAAGTGTAAAAAATTTATCAGCCTCATCGCGGGCTTTGTCCTGGTCCATTGAATAGAGGTCCGCGACAAACTCCAGATATTCCCGCCCAGTCAATTTATGATAAATAAAGGGTCTGTCAGGAATATAACCGATAATTTTTTTACTTGGATGGGGTCGTCCCTGATATCCAAACCATCAATAAGAACGGTTCCTGAAGAAGGTTTAAGCAGGCCGACTAAAATCTTAATGGTTGTGGTTTTACCAGCACCATTGGGACCTATAAAACCAAACAGTTCACCTTTGGGGATTTCCAGACTGAGTCCGTCAACAGCCAGTAGCGTATCGTATTTTTTTACCAGCCCATTGATGGATATCATAAAAGAGCAGCGTAACCGTAGATGCCATGTAGCATGGACTCAAGTCATTAAAGAGGGTTTTGCTCAACTATGAAAGTTTGAAAAAGCTTTATTGCCTCACGGGCCTCAGAACTAATGATGAATTTCAAAAGTGGTCAGACCCTGAGGCTCTACCCACTCAATATCAAGAGAAGAAACTTCAGCCGCCGACGGGCCTGTTCGGCACCACTCTATAAGCTTTTCCAGGGATTCCTTTTCTCCCTCCGCATGAATTTCAACCGTTCCGTCCGGGCAGTTTTTTGCCCAGCCACATAACCCCAGTTTCAAAGCCTGCTCACGTGTTCCAGCCCTGAACCAAACTCCCTGAACCAGGCCTCGCACAATAAGGTGAACACTCGTTAACATGAACAATCACTTGTTTTTGCGAAACGCATCATCGAATAGATGCTGGACTTCACGATATACCTTAAACTTGCTCCCGTCCCCGATTTTTTCTCCGAACTTTCCCAGGTCACGCATTATGCGCTGGAACTCCTGGGTCTGTCCCGTAAAGTTTTCAATAAGAGGACTGAAGTAGAGTTTTTCGTCTTCATCCAACCGGTCACAAATTAACCGAAGTCGGGCTTTTAGCGGTTCAAAGTCTCTTTCCATGCCCTATATTAACCTTCAATGTGCAAGATTGCAATTTGGTAAAGTCGAAGTCTTTTAATTTATTTTCAAGAAACCGGTGAGCTATTTGCCTTCGTTAAGACGTTCTTTCATGATGGTCTGTAGTCGAACTACGGCAGGACTGGTATCCGGGAGGGCAAGAAATTTTTCACGGGTCAATACAGCTACTTCACAATCTTCCAGAGCAATGACTGATGCCGAACGTGTCTCAGCCGATATCATAGCCATTTCTCTAAACAGATCGTTCTCTTTTAGTTGAGCAAGAACTTTTTTGTTACCATCAGCATCTTCCCGATACACTTCCACTTTTCCCTTTTTGATCAGGAACGCGCTGGTACCATGAGTGCCTTGTCGAACTATTTTTTTCCCCTTACGATATTCCTTGATAACAAACATAATTTTCTTTTGTCCCCGAACAAAAAAAAGTTTGTACTTTTACTATAAGAAATTCTTTTCCCATTTTCAATCCCCTCAGCTGGAGGGGAAATCATAAAACCCAATAATTCAATGAATTATCAATTGAATCGTTCTTAACATTTCCTGTTTACGCTTAACAAACGGTTAGCTCTACTCTTCCGATATTCTTGTTGTATCCGGGTACTTCAAGTAGAGGCGTTTCAGCTGACGTTGTACATTTCTGATGCGCGCATGGTTTCTTTTTTCCGTAGACAATTTCAGAGCAGAAAGCATGTGTTTGATCGCATTTGGTCCATCCTTTAATAAATCAAACGCAATACTAAGATTATAATGTGCAGAAATATACTTGGGATTGAGTGAGATCGCTTCCTGATAAGCTTTTACTTCTTCTTCATGTTTTCCAAGAGCAAGATAAGCCCTTCCCAACTCGAAGTATGCTATCGCGTCCAGAGGATCTTCAAGAATGCTCTCCTTGTGACGTGTTATTTCCTCCCGCACGCCCTTTAAATAGGTTTTAAAGTCTACGGCCAAAACCAGTTTTGGTTCAAGAAATATGCATAGGGTAAAAATAGTGAAAAGTACTTTTACTGCATGGTGAAAAATGCTATGACCAGTTGAACAACACTTTGTCTTTTTAGGTTTCATCTTTCCAATTTATCATTTTTTTATAGAACCGGCATGAAATACAGGACATTTTGCGATCACAAAATTTCTGAAATCGGACTGGGTACCTGGCAACTTGGTGCTGATTGGGGTGATGTAGATGATTCCACAGCTGAAAAAGTTCTCGCTACCGCAGTTGAAAATGGGGTGAACTTCTTTGACACTGCCGACTGCTATGGTGAGGGTTTATCTGAAATCAGGCTCGGTAGATTTATTAAATCTTTATCTGCAGATGTTGTGATCGCCTCCAAGGTCGGCAGATTTCCCCGACCCGGTTGGCCGGATAACTTTTCTCAAGAACAATTTCGAACACACACAGAAAATTCCCTGAAACGTCTTGGAGTGGACGCCCTGGACTTGACGCAAGTGCATTGCCCGCCCACCGAGCTTTTGAGACAGGGTGAAGTGTTTGACTGGTTGAGAACCTTGAAGATGGAAGGAAAGATCAAACAATTTGGGTTTAGCGTCGAGTCCATGGAAGAGGCCCAGTTATGCCTGAAACAAGAAGGGGTGGCTTCATTGCAAATCATATTTAATATTTTTAGGCAAAAAGCAATTTCTTCTATTTTCGAGGAGGCTTTGGCAAAAAAAGTGGCCCTCATCATTCGGCTTCCACTTGCCTCTGGTCTGCTTTCTGGAACATTGAATGAGGAATCAGTTTTTGCCAAAAACGATCACAGAAATTTCAACCGGGATGGCAGGGAGTTCAACGTTGGCGAAACTTTTTCCGGGATATCCTTTGAAAAAGGGCTTGAGCTAGTTAACAGCCTTAGACAAATTGCCCCGGAAAACCTGTCCCAGTTTGCTTTGAGATGGGTTTTGGATTTTGAAGCCGTCACGGTAGTGATTCCCGGCTCGAAAAATCCACTTCAGGTTGCTGATAATTGCGCAGCGAGTGACTTGCCCCCGTTATCCCCGGAAGTTCATGATGCCCTGGGCAACTTCTATTCTGATAAAGTTGCTCATCACATACGAGGAAAATATTAGTCTGCCTTGAAAGAGTTCCTCAAGCTTTCATAATGACCCGTCAGGAACCTACTGGTACTTCCTGCATCGCTTCAACTGCCGGAAATAACAAATTATTTTCCTTATGAACATGAAGGTAAGTGTCTTCCTCAAGTTTTCGCAGTTCTTTATATAATGCCTGAAAGGACTGGCATACACCTTCTGGAGCAACATAACCTTTAGTTAATACTCTCATTTGCTTCAACAACTGCCCCGCTTCGTCGAGCTCATGGCGCATGACCTGAATGGGTCGAGCAGCTGACATCACATATAAACCTTCCCGCTCAAGATTTGCTATCAAGGGAAACAACACTCGCTCTTCTTTAAGTAAATGCGGTTCGAGATCTGCACGTAATTTTTTAAGCAATGTTTTTAAAGCAAGGAGTTCCAGATGACGTGAAGAATGCGCCTGACAAACTTTATCCATCAAATCTGTCAAGCGCGGCAACACTTTTTTAAGATAAACATGATGCGTTGACTCCAGATGAGCGGTCAATTCTCCGGGTGCTAAAGCTGAAACATCATATTCATCATTTTGAGGATGTGCCAGCCCCATGAGACGTTGATAGACAGCATCCGTTTTCAGACCTTTTTCTTCACAGGCATCCTGAAGTGAAATATCGCCCCCACAGCAAAAATCTATGTTTAGCTCCATAAAAATGCCAATAGAGGCCAAATTGTTTTTCACAAAGCTTTTCACTGGATCGGTAACGTTCATTTTATGCCCCTTTCGTACTGATGCATTCATCTTAATCCAATCATTCATTACCCAAAACAAATAAAAGATAAAAATATCTATTTATCTTTATTATAAAACCTGTATAATCTCTTGTCAAGTCATGGTTGCCGTAATCTGTTTGATGCTGAAAACTTTTTGAACCTGACTTAACAAGAATCCATCCTATAATCGATAAGAAGATTAACCCTATTCAGGAGTCACCATGCAGGAAACCCAGGCTTACTCAGTTGCTAAAATCGAACTGACCCCCAACCCTCGCTCAATGAAATTCATTCTTGATCGGGAAGTGATAGCAGCTGGTTCGAAAACTATTCAAGAAGGTGGTTATCTGGAATCGGACACTTTTGCCACTAACATGTTTGCCCTTGAGATTGTGGAAATGGTTTATTTGAGGGAGAACTTTGTATCTGTAACTCTTATCGCTGCTGACCTTTGGGTGGTTTTTAAAGACAAAGTAAAAAACATTATTGAAGCTGATCTTGAAAAGTACACGGAAGGCGATGATGAAGTTTCCTCATCCGTCCTGGATGATTTTGACAAGGAAACTTATCCTCAACTATCTGATGATGAAAAAGTCATCATTGTCGAAGCCGTCCTTGATTCATCTATTCGCCCTGCACTCGCTAACGATGGGGGTGGTTTGGAAGTGATAGAAGTTGATGGACATATTGTACGCATTCGTTATCAAGGTGCTTGCGGAGGATGCCCAAGTGCAACAGGCGGAACGTTACGTGTTATAGAAAATCACCTTCGAGATCAATTGGATCCTGAAATTAAAGTCCACACCTATGTTTAGTTTTTATTCGCCGGTCTGGAACTAATGTCAATAGCACAACTATTTGAAGAGTTGACCTGTAGGTGTATTCAGGAACAGCTCCAGTGACAAATCTTCCTGCTTTAAAAATCCCCGGTCCGGCAAGCGACCTTGAGAAACCAGCTCAATGACCGCACAAACCGACGCGGCGGTGGTCCAAGAAATGGCTTTCCAAACTCTCGATTTTATCTCTTTCGGAAAATAACTGCGTACAAATTCATCTCTGGCCAGTTTTCCTTCCTTCCACCCCTCCACAGCGACATGAACATAAACCACATCATCCTTGACGGGCGGTTTGGCGTGCACAAGAATTTCCCCGGCCTCTGACCTTCGGTTCCTCATAAACAACTCATTAAAGAAGAAGCGCATCAACTTTCCATGCCCGGGATAACGAATGGTTTTATAATTCAACTTATCTACTTTTCCATCAAAAGTTTCGCATAAGGTCCCAAGTCCACCAGAAGTCGTAAATGCCTCAAGCTGAACACCATCTATGACAATGGTTTCCAGTCCTTCCATAGAGGGCACTGTTGCCCTTTGGCCATCCTGAATGACTTCACAATCATTGAGATACTCATTGACCACACCTTCGGCGGACCAGTTAAAGGCATACCCTAGAAGTCCTCTCGGGTGCTGGGGCAATGCTCCAACCCTGAGTTCCATACTGCGGAGTTTTTCGAAACCGCCCGCAAGATACGCTCCGCATATTCCAACAAACCCGGGAGCCAATCCACATTGTGGAGCCATCAGCCCTTCTGCTGATTCTGACATTTCACGAATAGCTGAAGTGGTGGGGACGTCTTCCGTCAGGTCAAAATAATGTTTTCCAGAGTGGTGTACTTTTTGGGCCACTGTCAGGTTCAAATGAAACGGCAGGCATGTGAGCGTTGCATCATGGTCTGCTATCGCCTGCTCCAACTGTTTCTCATCCTCAACCGATGCAGAAACAACCTTGAATGGGTAATCCTCATTCGCGCTGGCATCAAATCCTGTAACCCTATAACCGTTTGACTGCAACAGGATAGCCGCCAGGCTGCCAACGCGCCCCAGCCCAATCACCAAAACAGATTCAATATTTTTTCCCATTAGATGCCTTTCATTGTTCACAATATAAACCTCAACTCTATAATACAATATTATCCTGAACAGGAAGAACAGATCATGAATCATAATAATTTAATAACCAGGCAAGACACACGATTTGTCCTCGTCCACTTTACTGGCGACGAATCATCCAGTTACGAGCAAATCAAAAAGTCGCACCTGGATGAAGGAGAACCTGAAATCGGTTACCATTTCATCATAACCCCAAGCGGGACTACCTTGATGGGAAGACATGTTTCCAAAATAGGATTCCACCACCCGGAACTGGATGAGATAAGCATTGGGATCTGCGCAATAGGGAACCGGGATGAAATGAGCGATGAGCAATCCATCGCTCTCACCTTATTGCTGGAAAATCTGAAGACCGATTATCCATCATTAGAAACCGTCAAATACCTTTACAAAATCTAACAACCCGGCATTCAGTATTTATTTTTCTTTGTTCTTTTAGAGATTCATTTATACTGCTGTAAAGGAGGGTTTCATGATTCGTCAGGTTTTAAAAGTTTTTAAAGCTTTAAACTCTAACGAAAAACCCTGGCAGCTAAGTCTTGGCCTGGCCTTTGGAGGAATCATTGGGCTAATGCCTTTGTGGACTCCACACAACATTCTCCTGCTGTTTCTTGCCTTCATTATTAATTTGAACTTTGCTCTCCTCCTTGTCGGGTTTTTCTTTTTCTCCGGAATCGCCTACATCCTGGACCCCCTGTTCCACCAAATAGGCTTGTCGGTTCTGACATCAGAAGGAATGCAAAGTTTCTGGAACGGATTCTTCAGCAATCCTGTTTTCCTTTTTGACAGACTGAACAATACCCTTGTTATGGGGAGCCTGATATTCTCGGTAGTCTCAGCAATACCCTTATTTTTTCTAATCAATTTTCTCATTCGAAAATATCGTGAACATTTGATGGAGATGTTTGAAAAAATACCATTCCTCAATTCTCTCAAGCTGGCGAAAGCTTTTGACACTATTACGGGGGACGACTGATGAAACTTTTCCGTTGGCAAGGTGTTTTAGCGTTTGCCATGCTGGGTGCCCTCGTTGGAGGATTCCTGATCCTTTTCCTGGACGGCATGATCGAGAGAGGAATAGAAGAAAAAGGTTCTGAAGCAGCAAAGACACAGATCGACATTGGTTCGCTGAGCACTTCTTTACTGGCACAATCTGTGGATTTGTCTGGCATTGAAGTCGCAAACTCGGACAACAATATGGAAAACCTGGTTCAGTTTGAAAACCTTTCTGTTGACCTCGATGGAGCCCAGGTTGTTTCACGAAAAATAGTCATTGACGATCTTCAGGCACACGGCATCAGGTTAAACCAGAAAAGGACACACCCTGCTGAATTAGCTTCAGGCGGCAAATCCACTCAAGAAGGCAGCCCGGATTCAGATACTGCAAAAGGTCAAGCAGAACTGAGTCTTCCCGGACTGGGCGGATTTAACATAAAATCTCCCGAAGAGATCTTAAAGTCGGAGAAACTTGAAACCCTTGAAGCAGGGAACCGTGCAAAAAAACTCATTGATGATTTAAAAACTGAATGGGAAAAAAAATTCGAGACCGACCTCAACCCCGACGCCATGGGGGAAACCAAACAAAAACTTGCTGAACTGAAAAAAAAGTAAAAGGCGGGAACTTGACAGAAATCCCCAATGTTTTGAAAGAATTTGAAAGCCTGCAAAAAGACATTCAGGATCGGCTGAATCGAATCACTTCAATGAAGTCTGAACTTGAAAAAGATAATCAAATGGCGAAACAGCAAGTCGCCGACTTGAAAAATCTTCCGCAAAAAGACTTTGAGAGGTTGAAGAATAAATATTCTCTCAGCCCTGAAGGTGGAAAAAATATTCTTAGCTCATTGCTTGAAGGGCCTATAAAAGAAAAACTGGATAAGGCCTGGAAGGCCTACAAAATGATCAGCCCTTATCTGAACAAAGGCAAGACATCTGTTCAGGAACAACAGGAATACGTTCGCGGCAAAGGAATCGATATCTCTTTTGCCAAAGCTTCTCCCTATCCTGATTTTCTGCTCAGACATGGCAACCTATCCCTGATTCTTTTTGACACAGAAGTAAAGGGTGAAGTGAAAGATTTATCAGATAATCAGTCTGTCTACGGCAAACCAGCAAAATTGAATTTTCAATCGGGGAAAAACCAGAACTTTGATTCGTTTGCACTTGATGTCACGATGGATAAAACCGGTCCTCAATCGCTGGACTCAATAGCCATAGATATTCAGGGCCTTAACCTGAAAAACACGGGTCAGGCAGAACTCAAAGGTGGCTCCGCAAAAATCAATGGAAAATTAACCATTGTTGATGAGAATAGTTTAAACGGAAATTTAAAAGCAGAACTGGACAGTGTCGCCATTTCAATACCTGAACAGGAAGGTAACGAGCTGGCTAACACCATCGTGCAATCTCTATCCAACATTGACCGAATCAACATATCTGCAGGTATCAGTGGTAATCTAGAAAATTACCAGTTAGATATAAAATCGAACCTTTCCGAAATCGTCTCCAAAGCAGCCAGGAAGGCACTGGCCGGGAAAATGAAAGGATTCGAAAGTTCCCTGATGTCAGCCATTCAGTCACGTACTGGAGATGTCCTTTCCAGCACCAACGATTCACTTTCCGGCCTGCTCGGTCAAAACAAAATTTTAAACGATGGCGGGTCTGAATACAGTGGGTTGCTTGGGCAGGCAAAAGGAAGCGCTTCCGGACTTGCCAAACCCAAAGGACTCCCCTCCCTCCCGGGAGGATTAAAACTCCCCTTTTAATAAATTATCACCCACCGCAAATTAGCTAATTTTTTCTGCAATCTGTTTTATATTGCATAAAGTGTACAAGTCTCAATCTACAAACCATTGTAATAATTTAATATTTACCGTATTATCTTTTAATTTCAGTTTGGTTCCCTAGTTCCTCAATTCAATCAAATTTGCCTTCTATTTTGAATTCCGCATTGAACAATAAGAAGATCCAGATAGCATTCCTGATTTTTGCTTCACTTTTGATTTTTCTGGGTAGACAAACGGATAACGGCCTCCAAAATTTTGACGATGCCTACTACGCACAAAAAGGAAAAGAAGTTCTGAACTCAGAATCATTATGGCTCGTCACCCATACTGGCATTCCTGCATTTGACAATCCACCCATCCCCTTCTGGTTCATGGCTTTAGCCTACAGCCTGTTTGGGGTTTCCACTTATTCAGCAATTTTTTCTTCGGCTCTGTTTGGAACCGGAATCATTTTGCTGACATACCGGTTAAGCCTGTTGCTTTTTAAAGATTGCTGGATCGCTTTTGCTTCAGCTTTTGTTTTGCTGTTTCCTGGATTGTTTGTGGATGCTTCACGTCGAAGCATGGTTGATATCCCTCTCGCTTTTTTTGTAACACTTGCATTTTATGCTTCTTTTAAAGCCAGAGACCATAAGCCCTGGTATCTGATTTTCGGTCTTGCAACCGCTTGCGCAATTTTAACGAAAAGCGTTCTTGGGCTTTTTCCACTCACTATATTCGGAGCTTATTTAATTCTCAGTCGACAATGGAAGGAAATCATCAACCCCTGGTTTTTATCAGGATGTTTGATTGCCCTTACATTGGGATTCAGCTGGCATTTTATAAACTGGCAGAACTATGGACAGGATTTTATCGATATTCACTTTGGATACCTGATTGGCAACAGAAATTTTGGTAGTGCGAAACCTTTATATTTTCTGGGTTACGCAAAAGATTTCAGTAGAAATTACTGGCCCTGGCTACCAATTACCCTGATAGGTCTTGCAATATTTGGCAAACGGGGATTTAAAGATAATGACAGGACATCCTTATTACTTTTCCTTTGGCCTGTGCTTACCTTTTTAGTGATGAGCACTGGTAAAAACCAGGTTATCCGCTATTTATTCATGATGTTTCCAGCTCTCGCCATCATTAATGCGAAAACCATTTCCGAATGGCTGAGTCCTGATAAAAAAAATCTAACCCTGAGAATAATGACGGGTGTTATAGCCTTAAGCATCCTGTTTGTAAACATCACACATTTTCGAGTCAAAGTTTCCCTTGATCAACAATCTAAAGAAGTGAGGGAAATTGCATCAATAATAAAAATAAACACAGCTGAAAATCAAAAAATTGGTAATTACCATCTTAGCCCGTATAACCCGAGAATAACGATGCTGTTTTATGCAAGCCGTGTCATAGAGCTAAATGGAAATTACGATGCCATGGGCCTGGCAAAAGCCCTGTCTGACAATCCTCGCAAAGTATGGTTATCAACTATTGTGGAGTTTAGAAAGTTTGCAGACCAGTACCCAGACAAGGCTTATTTGATTAAAGCAGGCAGCAAGTACGCCTTTTTCACTTCAATGGAAAATCGGGAAAATATCCAATACGATTTTTCCACAATTTCGACTAAGCCCCCAACTAACATAAAAGATAAAGGAAGTGGCAAAGACATCCATTCATCGGAATGTCGGGGAGCGCTTGAACAATTAGGTTTGTTTATCAATTCCTGGGATGAAAAACCCGCTCTACCACAACCTACAAGTTGGCTGGTGCTCCCCCCTGTTCGATACCATTTACGCAAAACATTTCCTTTAGAACTTTATCGAGTTGTTACTACTGCCTGTGGAATTGATAAAGAGTCATCGTGGCAGGGAAAAAACCAGGATATGAAATGCTCAAAAGAGTTGAGATCCTTAAGGGCATCCGTAGACTCTTTAATTAATGCCACAAATGCCGTTGAGAAACCAAGTTCTTCCTCATCAGATAAATTGGAAAAAAATTGTATAACTAAGGGGGAATGCGAGTTCCAGCCTTCTGGCATACGGTATGCGGTAATAGAAAATTATTCTAAAGTCAAGGCAGCCTGCAAAACTGGTTAGAGCGTTGATAGTCTCGAAATTCTGAAACCGTTACGGCAAACCAGTATTAAGCAAGTTTTCGTCGTCTATAAACCACCATTACCGAAAAGATCAAACACACTGTCGCTATCGTTGCGGGGAACAACACGGTCGTCAACGAATAGTTCTCAAGGGCTGAAATAACCATCGAGTTACGGAACACCATCACCACAAAAAACATCAACTGTTCTTCGCGAGGTTGTATATAGGCTTTCCTGAAAGTGGGACCAAACCCTAACACATCAACCGTTGTAAGCATCACTACAGCCCATAGAGGATCCGATGTCAAATACCATAAAGGCAAAGACACCATTGCCAGGACAAAGAATATCCAGTCTGTTCGGGTTATGGTGATGTCTGACTTTTTAATATAGGCTAAACTAGCAACATAAATGGTAATGGACCCTGAAAATCCGATGACCCAGGCACCCACCCCTCCCCGATCAGACAATTGAGCCAAAAAAACGATGCAGGTAGAAACCCCCCATATGACCCAGGAGAATACATGCGGCTTGATTTTACCTTGTTGGATAGCGCGTATATAAGGCAGATAGGCAAAAATTGTGAGCCCGACTGCGATAACGCTGAGAAGCTGTTTAAAATTCACGGGATTACGGGTAGCTCACAAAAAGATCAACTCAGATAAGAAGGAATTGTAAACCAGAAAAACTCCGCTGGCAATTTGCCTGTTTTTCTCTGTCCTCAGGAAACTCTGTCGACCATATAAACGTACAGCATGCTGCGAGCTTTTATGAAGATGCTCTTGCAATGGCATTGTTGATGAGCTTTGCCGCATGTTCCGCACCTTCCCAACCTTTTACCTCAACCCATTTCCCGGATTCAAGGTCTTTATAATGCGCAAAGAAATGAGAAATCTGTTCAAGCAGGATTTTAGGCAGATCTGTATATTGATTCACTTTCGCATAATAGGGATTCAGTTCATCAACCGGAACAGCAAGAATCTTTTCATCCTCTCCCTTTTCATCTTCCATTTTTAACACCCCCACAGGTCGGCAACGAACGATCGAACCCGATAAAAACTCGACCGGGGAGGCAACAAGAATATCTATCGGGTCACCATCTTCAGAAAGAGTGTGAGGCACAAACCCGTAATTGCAGGGATAACGCATGGATGTATGCATAACACGGTCAACATACAACGCGCCGGATTTCTTATCCATTTCATATTTGACCGCTTCACGGCCAAAAGGAACCTCGATGATGACGTTAATGTCCCAGGGAGGTTCTTTGCCTATCGGTATCTCATCAATGATCATGGCAGGTATTTTATTCTATTGGGCGGAGACTACAGAAAATCCAACTACCTTTCGTCTCCCGTAGGGAGTGCCGAGGGCCGGAATCGAACCGGCACGAGGTTTCCCTCGAGGGATTTTAAGTCCCTTGCGTCTACCAATTCCGCCACCCCGGCATCCTTTGTTTACAAAGATTTAACCGCTTTTACTTGGTAGAAAAATACCCTGTTGTATAACTCCGTGTGTGTTTTTATATTCTTTCTGATGCCCTGTTGGATGAACTATGCAAATTTAGAGGGGTTGCAGGACAAACAAAGCACAAAAATACAGGGGCATTATGAAGTATCAACTAATGATTTTCCATTTAATTTTAGAGTATTTTTAACAATTTGCGCAGGTGGTATGAAAAAGGACTAAAGACTTACTAAGACTCTGAAAACACAAACCCATATAAAATTAACCAGGAAAGAATTTGAAGGTTTATCAGAATATTCCTATAAAATGTTTGTGAGTTTTTATTTATTCATGATATAAGTTATCCGAAATTATTGGCACTCCTAAGATATTTACCAGACACATTTTTTAACCGGTTTGGTTGTTTCAGATACTCTGAAATTTACCCTTTTACTTATCATGAACATTCCTGGCGAGGGCTAGTATGCAAAAATTAGTTCTAATAGCTATTATGATTGCTGCTACGTTTATTTGGTATGGGCTTGAAGGCAAAAGTGCCACCGCAAAACCTGAAAGTGAAACCAGTTCTGATATGCCTAGAACAAATTTCACTGGAGCAGATCTTACAGGGGCAAACTTAGGAGGAGTGAGTCTTGATGGTGTGATTCTCTGCAATACCACCATGCCTGATGGAACGATAAACAACTCTAGTTGTAAAAATTAACGTTTGCATCCAGAATCATCTCGTCGACCAGATGGCATGATCGTTTTACACAAAACTGTATCTTTAAGGGTTTTGTCAGAAACTTGTGTATCAGTAAGGTCAGCATTATAGAGATTGGCACCGGTCATATCTGAATTCTTTATCCTGGAATTCACTAAATTTGAACTATTTAAATGCGCATCTTTTAATATCGCACCAGATATATCCGCCCCACTTATATTCGAATAACTAAGTTTAACCCCAGATAGATTTGTATTTATTAATTTCGCATCCGTAAGATTTACACCCAACAAATTTACATCAGTCAGGTTTGTATCCGTCAGGTTTGCTCCTGTAAGATCTGATCTTCTAAGATTCGCATTCGTTAGATTGGCACCACTCAAATCCGCTCCTTTAAGATCAAAACTAATCAATTCAATCCCTGTCAAATCACAACCTGGACAAGACTTAGTATTTTTTAGTTTGGTTAAATTTGCCTGTACTTCATCGGAGTATTTAGAACAACCTGATAATGAAAGGAAGGAAATAAAGGCGAGAAAGATTATTTGTGTTAAAAAAGTCATGATATATTTTAACATTTGAGTAAATAATTCTTCTACTAATTTACAAGTAAATAAACTACTTTAACAGAAAATTCCCCCAACCAAATTACATCGCATTCAATAAAAATAAAACTAATACTTTCATAATCTTAACACAACCTTACATTAAATGCGACGCTGATCCCTTTAAAAGTTATTTTTCTCAAAATAAGACAGTAAATATAAATTTGGCATGGTTAAAATTTAGGGAGAGGGTATATGCTGATGAGGGTTTTAAGGATTTCTAATCATTTAAATCAAAAAAATCTCTGGTATATTTTGATGTATAAAAGATGTAAAAATAGTGATGTTTTTGAGGGTATATAACCGAGAAAAAAGAATGAAAATAAACCAATTAAAAACAGCAGCTTACGAGACAAACAGAGCCACACATTTGTCACAGTTGAAAATAGCGACTGTAAATATATGAAAAATAAGGACTTATTTAGAGTAGGGTTTGTTCAAAACAATCCTGTTTTTGCAGAAGTCCAGAAGAACCTGGGCCGGGTAGAAAGTCTTCTTGCGGGTCATGATGCAGACTTGTTTGTTCTGCCTGAACTGTTTGCAACCGGATATCAGTTCAAAGACATGGATGAAAGCCGCAGCCTCGCAGAACTTGTACCTGGCGGTGTCACGACCAGCATGCTTACCTCCATTTCAAAAAATACAAACACCTTTATTGTCGCAGGTCTCGCAGAAATTGATGGGGATAAAGTTTATAACTCAGCGGTTGTCACCGGCCCTGATGGTTATATTGGGAAATACCGCAAGCTACATCTTTTTGACACAGAAAAAGCCTGCTTCCTGCCAGGTGACCTGCCACTTCAGGTCTTTGATATTGGGGGAGCAAAAGCGGGAGTTATGATTTGTTTCGACTGGCGTTTTCCTGAAACCGCCAGAACTCTAGCCCTGATGGGAGCGGACCTGATAGCACACCCTTCTAACCTGGTCCTGACCCATTGTCCGCAAGCAATGATCACCCGTTGTCTGGAAAATCGCATTTTTGCTGTAACTGCCGACCGAGTCGGAATGGAAAATCGTTTGGGCAATAATGAACCGTTGAACTTCATGGGGCAAAGTCAGGTTATTGACCCAAATGGCAATATTCTTTACCGGGCCTCAATGAAAGATGAAGAGGTGCATGTGGTCCAGTTGGACCTTAGTATGGCCCGCGATAAATGTCTGAACCAACAGAACCATATTTTCAAAGACCGCCGCACAAACCACTATTATCAGGAAAGCTGATTCCAGTAACCGCCTGCCAATTTACCCTCATACGATTCATATTTTTTAAGTAAAATCAGAATATTACTTAAGGTAATTTGAAAATGCAGAAGCATAGGTTAAAATAATACTATAATTGCGAATTCAGGATATTAAAATAGCCAGTGCGGAATGCTACTCGGTTTTTACGAGAGGAAAAAATGGGTAACGAAAAATCAAGGTTTTTAAAAAGAGATGATGGCACTATTTACGATTCCCTAACCAGCGTGACCTGGATGTCAAACGATTCCCGGTTAGATCTCGACAAAGAGGTTTCTTATGCTGAGACAGAAGAATATATAAAAAAGATGAATGATAACAAATTGGGAGGATATGATGACTGGCGTCTTCCGACTGTCCACGAAGCTTCATCCATATTCGAAAAAGAAAAACTGAACAAGGATTTCAAAGGTGGCGACATTCATCTGGACTCTGTGTTCCCCCTGGGGGCGAACAACTGTACCTGGACTTCATCAACCCGTGGAAAGGAAGCGCAGATCGTGTTCTACGTCAATGGTTGTGCCTACTGGTACGATAAAGAAGACAAAACCATTTCCCACGGTGTGCGCCTCGTCCGTCGAGACAACAACTGATTGCCTGTCTAATTATCTTTAAACACTGACGGACTCTGCCACCAGGTTCACTCGCTCTTTACTTCATGCTGCGAGGTCCCCACATACTAACCAAAATCTAACCAACCAGGATCAAACTGAGGCTATACTTTCTCTATAAACACTAATATTGATCTAACAGGTATCATCCATGGCACAAAAACAGATCCTGGTTGTAGAAGATGAAGAAGACATTCAAGAATTGCTTAAGTACAACTTAAATAAAGAAGGTTACCGGGTTACTTGCAAGGGTACTGGTGAAGCAGGGCTGCAAGAAGCTAAAAAAAGTTTTCCGGATTTGATGCTTCTGGACCTGATGCTGCCCGAAATGAGCGGACTCGAAGTTTGCCGCCAAATAAAGAGTGATTCCAAGACAAGTCATATTCCAATAATAATGTTGACGGCAAAGGGAGAAGAATCAGATATCGTAGTTGGGCTTGAAATGGGTGCAGCCGATTATGTAACCAAACCATTCAGCCTTCAGGTCCTTATGAGCAGGGTGCGTGCCGTGCTTAGACGTCATCAGGAAACCTCATCTAACGAACCTGAAACCCTCGAGTTTGAAGGTCTGCAAATTCATTTGGGAAAACATGAGATAAGAGTTAATGAAGAACCTGTAAAATTGACTTATACTGAGTTTATGATTCTGGAATTTCTTTCACGTCGTCCAGGATGGGTGTTTACCCGAGGACAAATTGTTGATGCAGTACGAGGAGACGGTTACGCCATCACTGACAGGGCAATAGATTTCCAAATCGTTGGCCTGCGTAAAAAACTGGGCCCAGCTTCAAAGTTCATCGAAACAGTACGCGGAGTAGGTTACCGCTTTTCAGAAGGTTAATAAATGAAACTCATTTTATCTGGATTCACACCGCTGTTTTTGCTGTATGTTAAACAGAATCTGCTTAGTTAAATAAATGGCTAAAAAACGTATTCTCTGGCAACTTTTTCCTTCCTATCTTTTAATTATCTTTACAGCCCTCCTTGCTGTTGGCATTTACACTTCTAGTTCATTAAGGGAATTTTACTACGAACAAACAGCTGAAGACTTAAAGACCAGCGCCTGGCTGGTTGAACGCCAGGTTGTTAGAGAAGCCTCACCCTTTGACTCTGAATTTTTGAATACGCTGAGCAGTGAGTTGGGAACAAAAACGAATACCCGCATAACAATTATCGATCTGTCCGGAAAAATTTTAGGGGATTCGCATGAAGACCCCTCCCGCATGGACAATCACTCTGATCGACCGGAGTTTATGACCGCGATCAAGGGCCAGATTGGTATGGCTCTCAGGTTCAGCAATATCCTGGAAGAAGAAATGATGTTCATTGCGGTACCCATTACTCGAGAGAAAAAAATAACCGGTGTTGTCCGGACATCCATTCCGACAACTTTTATTGACCGTGCAATACAAACCATTGAATTAAAAATCGGCGGTGTGGGATTGATGGTAGCCTTGCTGGCTGCAGGAATCAGCTTGATAGTTTCAAGAAGAATAAGCAGACCTCTCGAACAGATGAAACACTCCGCTCAAACAATTGCCAAAGGAGAATGGAAGGATAAGTTGTCGGTCACCAGCGATTCTGTTGAAATTTCAGCCTTGTCCGATACATTGAACCAAATGGCATCACAATTGGAAGAACGGATTAGTACCATCACCAATCAACGTAATGAAAGTGAAGCTGTTCTTTCCAGCATGATTGAAGGTGTCCTGGCGGTTGATGCCTCTGAAAGAGTGATTCGCTTGAACAAAGCGGCAGCAAAATTACTGGATATAGAGGCGGACAAGTCTGAAGGTCGGCCTATTGAGCATATAGTCAGAAACCCTCACCTGCGCAACTTTGTTGAAAAAACTCTTGGCGGAATGGAAACGGTTGAAACAGACCTGACCATAGGAAGTCAAAACGAGATTTTTCTCCAGGCCCACGGTGCCGCCTTAAGGGACGTGCAGGGTAATTCTATTGGGGCCGTCATTGTTTTAAATGATGTAACAAGCATTCGACGTCTGGAAACCGTGCGCAGGGACTTTGTCGCCAATGTTTCTCATGAACTGAAAACCCCCATTACCTTAATCAAAGGTTTTCTGGAAACTCTTCAACAAGGTGCCATGGAAAATAAGGAAAAAGCGGAACATTTTCTGAACATCATGGCTAAACAAGTTGAAAGGTTGAATTCCATCATTGAGGACCTGTTAAGCCTTTCCAGGCTGGAACAGGATTCGGGAAAACCAGAAATACAAATGGGAAGAACATCCGTCCACAAAATTCTGGAATCCGTCATACGCGATCTTGAGTTGAAAGCCGTTGATAGAAAAACAACTATCAATATGAATTGTGATAAAGAATTGGAAGTGTTCTCGAATCCCCCCTTGTTGAGTCAGGCCGTCCTCAACCTTGTAGACAATGCTCTAAAATATAGCGAACCGGGAGGGCAAATCGAAGTAGAAGCCCGGGAAACCGAAACAGAGGTTGTGATAGGAGTTCAGGACTTCGGTTGCGGCATCGACTCTTCACATCTTCCCAGGTTGTTCGAAAGGTTTTACCGGGTAGACCAGGCAAGAAGCAGACAACTTGGCGGCACTGGTCTGGGTCTTGCCATTGTCAAGCACATCGCCCAGGCCCACGGCGGTTCAGTATCGGTAGACAGCACGCTTGGAAAAGGAAGCCGATTCTCAATTCACCTTCCTATAAATTGAAGACCTCCATTTCTTGATTTAACACCTCTGACGTTAAATTCATTTCTAACTGTTTGCTAATATTTTCCCAATAATGAGCTTTTATCTTTATATGAGAAAAAAGCAGGTTCGGATGCATAAAAATAATTTGTGAAATATTCGAACTTGGCATCTACAGAATCACCCGGTCTTACAAAGCACCTGAGACAGAGATAAACAGCTCTTCCAGGACTTGGATTCCAGTAACCTGTTGATTTTAAATTTAATCTCCTCCAGGGATTGAATTCCCTGACACAGTTGCTCCGGATCCCCAAGCCGGGTCAACGGTTTTTTATTTGTATCCAGCCCAATATTAGAGATTTTCCTCACAGAAACCTAACACTGAGCAGTTAATTTTCTAATGGAGGACGAATAGATTGGCTGGAAATGGAACAACAAACAGCAATCATTTCAAGGAGCTCATCATGATAAAAAAATCAGCAATTATTTTACTGGTTTTGTTATGGACTGGATCTGCTTTTGCCGGGAATATTGAAGTAGATTCTAAACTCAAAAACTATAGCAAACAGGGTGGAGTGAGCGGAAACCTTTCCAGTGTCGGCTCCGATACTCTGAATAACCTGATGACCTTATGGAGTGAAAAGTTCAAACAGTTCTACCCGAACATAAATATACAGGTTGAAGGAAAAGGTTCTTCAACCGCACCGCCAGCTTTGATATCTGCCACCGCACAACTGGGACCCATGTCACGGGCAATGAAAAAAAAGGAACTCGATGCATTCGAAGCTAAGTTCGGCTACAAAGCCACCCCGATTCGTGTAGCGGTCGACGCACTCGCGGTATTCGTTAATAAAGATAACCCTGTTAAAGGTTTGAATATGAAACAGGTTGATGCCTTGTTCTCAAAAAGCCGCCGCCGAGGCCATAAAGAGGTTAAAACCTGGGGTGATCTAGATGTATCGGGTAACTGGTCAAACAGACCCATCAGTGCCTATGGCCGTAATTCCGCTTCCGGCACCTACGGGTTTTTCAAAAAGCTGGTTATGAAAAAAGGGGACTACAAAGACCAGGTGAAAGAGCAACCGGGTTCTGCTTCAGTAGTTCAAAGCGTCAGTGTTGATCCGTTTTCTGCCGGATACAGTGGCATCGGCTATAAAACCGCCAGTGTTCGTGCCCTACCTCTGGCTGAATCTGGAACAAGGTTTGTAGAACCTACAGCGGAAAATGCCATGAATGGAGATTATCCATTAGCCAGATTCCTCTATATTTATGTGAACAAAGCACCTGGCAAACCTATCGATCCTTTGACCCGGGAATTCATTAAAATGATTCTCTCCAAAGAAGGTCAGCAAGTAGTTGTCAAGGGTGGATACTTTCCAATTGCTAAAGCTGTGACCGATGAAGATCTTCAGAAAATTGCAGCGGTCATGACCAATTGATTGAATGAATAAAGATACTCAAACCATTGAGCCCGGCCAGACCCCTACAGGTTCTGGTCGGGCTTTTTTTGGAAAAAGCCTGCTGCAACGCAAATTTGCGGATGTTATCGCTCAATATGTTGTTACTGGAGGAGGCTGGATCATCATCGCATCCATCCTCGCTATCCTCTTTGTAATCATCGCAGAAATCTACCCGCTTTTTAAAGAACCCTCTACACAACTTGTAGCGGAATTCAAAACGGAAAACGCTCCTTTATCATTTGGGCTGGATCCTTATCAAGATAAAGCTTACACCGTTGAATCAGACGGCATTCGGTTTTATTCATTAGCGGATAAAAAATTTGAATCAAAACCTGAACTGCCTGAATGGAACTCAGCTCAGGTAACGAGTGTATCTCCCTCTCTGGACAATTTTCCTGTTCTTGGACTTTCTGACGGAAGAGTTTATCCAGTCAATATCGTGTTCAAATCGGTTTACGATTCTGAAAGCAAACGTACTATCAAGCCCATACTTAAACCCGGATCTCCTGTTGAAGTACGTTCAGACGGTTCACCTGTCACGTTGCTGACCCATATCAAGAATGAACAAGGTTACAAAGTCGCCGCACAATCCGGACCGGGCAAAGTATTCCTGATGCAGGTGAGAATGCGTAAGACGATGATGGGAACCACACGCAGAACTGTTGACCGGGAAACAATTACTGTGCCGGTTGAGGGCAAAATCACCGCTATGGTTTTCGATGAGGCTTATAACAGCCTGCTCCTGGGAACTTCTTTCGGACAAATATTCAGGGTTTCTCTGGACGACCCTCAAGAACAGCTTATCGGAGCAACCAGTAAACCCGGTATAGCTGTTAAAAGCCTGGACTTTGTACTTGGTGGATACAGTTTGGTCGTGACAGATTCTGAAAAAAATGTCGCTACCTATCAATTACAAAAATCTGAATCCGGGAAATTCAGTCTTAAGAAAATATATAGTTTTCCTCCTCATGATAACCCGGTTCAGTCTTTTAGTTATTCCCTGCGAAACAAAGGTTTCCTGACAAGTTCAAACGAAATCATTCGTCTGCATTACGCAACAACCGGGGATACTCAGATTCAGATACCCGCTCCTGAAAATACAAGTTTCAATGTAGCAGTCATCGCGCCAAAGTTTGATGGCATCCTGGCCACTGACAATTCCGGGAAATTGTACCAGTGGAAAATGGACAATCCTTATCCCCAGATTTCCCTGGCAGGATTGTTCGGTCAAATCTGGTACGAGGGCTATGAAGACCCCGATTATGTTTGGCAATCAACCGGTGGAAGCGATGAGTTCGAATCCAAGTTCAGTTTGACACCGTTAATATATGGAACCCTCAAGGGAACCATGTACGCCATGTTCTTCGCGGTGCCTCTGGCACTGTTCGCGGCTTTTTATGTGTCACAGTTCATGAAACCGGATTTAAAGCTGATCATTAAGCCAACCATAGAAATTATGGCAGCCCTCCCCAGTGTCGTTCTTGGTTTTTTTGCCGCGCTTGTGATAGCGCCCAAAGTCGAGACTTTCCTGCCGGGATTAGCAATAATGCCCCTGGTTATCACTGCGCTGATCGTTTTGGCTTTGCTGGCTTATGAATTATTTCCAGGTTTGCAGTTTCTGGCTAAAGACGGCAGAGAAATTTATTTGTTGATTGCTATCACTTTTATTGGTGGAGCCATCTCTGTATTTGCGGGAACACTGATCGAATCTTCCTTATTAATGGGAGATCATCGAGTATGGCTGAAAGAAGCGCTCAGTGTGACCTACGACCAGAGAAATGCCCTGGTTGTAGGTTTGGCTATGGGGTTTGCTGTGATCCCCATCATATTCACGATAGCTGAAGATTCCCTGTCAAATGTTCCCACACATCTCAAGGCCTCTTCGTTGGCACTGGGGGCAACCCCCTGGCAAACAGCAATGAGCGTGATTCTTCCAACAGCAAGTCCGGGAATCTTTTCTGCAATCATGATCGGGTTCGGTCGTGCCATCGGAGAAACCATGATTGTTTTGATGGCAACGGGAAACACACCGGTTATGGAGTGGAGCATATTCAACGGATTTCGAGCATTGTCAGCAAATATCGCGGTGGAACTGCCGGAAGCTCCTGAAGGAGGCACCCTGTTCCGCATTTTGTTCCTGGCAGCATTTTTATTATTTGTCATGACATTTTTAGTCAATACCATTGCCGAAATGGTTCGCCTGCGTTTACGCAAACGCTATCAGGGTCTATGAGGATAAATGATTAATATTGGTAAAAAAATCTGGAGGCGTGGCGACCTGTTCATTTGGATAACGGGAGCCGGACTGGCATTGTCTCTCATTATGACCATTGCCCTGGTCCTGGCCATTGTCGTTAACGCCATGGGAACATTCTGGCCGGGTGAAATCAAAATATTGAATCTCCATGATGGCTCGCGGTTATTGGGCACTCAAGTTGGACGAGAAAAAATTCCCCATTATGGTTCACCTGATGAAAGCCGGGAAACTCCCTATCGAATCCAAATAAAAAAGGCTAATAGAGATATTTATAGTTCCGACTTTGTGTGGGTTGATGAAAGCAAAATTAAAACTATCCAGACTCCTGATATGGTGGTCGCTGTGGAGCGCAGAGAATGGGGTTATTTCTTTGGCTATATCAAGGAAGTGGTAGATCAAGATCAAACTATTGCCGAGGGGACCTCAAACAGTCTAAAAACCATTCAGGAAATTTTACCCTCCGTCATTGCTAAAAATAAAGAAATAGAAAGAATTGAAAAGAAAGAAATTGGTGCCGTCAATTACAAGATGGAACGGGTTCGCTTAAAACAAAGGAAGCTGGAGTTAAAAGGTATTACTGAAGGGGCAGCAGTCGATGAATTAAAAAAGAAGCTTCCGGAACTGCAATCCCGGTACAACACGTTTGAACAAAAACTGCGAGAGCTTCGAGCATCTCAAACCAGAAAAGTGGTTTTGCAAACTATTGAAGGCCGCGAAAAAACACTTCCGCTGGCGCAGGTGTTAGACATTTATAATCCCAATTCATTTTCCTTGATCGATAAAACTGGCTATTTTCTTACTTCTGTTAATAACTTTTTCTGGGACGACCCCCGGGAAGCCAACACAGAGGGAGGCGTCTTTCCTGCCATTTATGGAACCGCTCTTATGGTCATGATGATGAGCCTGCTGGCGACCCCATTGGGGGTTCTGGCAGCGTTTTACCTGCGCGAATATGCCAAACAGGGAACCCTCGTAAGCATCGTACGCATCGCTGTTAATAATCTTGCTGGTGTTCCTTCCATCGTGTTTGGTGTATTCGGAGTCGGTTTTTTTATCTATATGATTGGCGGCTCCATTGACCAACTGTTTTTTTCAGAGTCGCTTCCGACTCCAACTTTTGGGACAGGGGGTATTTTATGGGCTTCGCTGACCATGGCTTTGCTGACGGTACCGGTGGTGATTGTTTCTACCGAAGAAGGTCTGGCCTCCGTACCCAAAGGCACCCGGGAAGCATCGCTGGCGCTGGGGGCAACCAAATTTGAAACGACCTGGCGGGTTGTATTACCCGCTGTAATGCCCTCTATTTTGACCGGACTCATTCTCGCCATGGCCCGGGCCGCAGGAGAAGTTGCCCCGCTGATGATCACCGGGGTTGTAAAACTGGCTCCTTCTTTACCCATTGACGGGCTTTGGCCTTTCCTACACCTGGAAAGGAAATTCATGCACTTGGGGTTCCATATTTATGATGTCGGATTCCAGTCACCCAATGTTGATGCGGCCAGACCAATGGTATTTGCCACTACATTATTGCTGATACTGATGGTTATTTTATTAAATTTAGCGGCGATATTCTTGAGAAACCGCCTTAGAAAACAACTAACCACCTCTGCGGTCTAAAATCGGGTACAATGAACGATGTCTGAAATAAAAATTAAAAATTTTGCTGACAAAGTGGAAGGTATTCTGCCATCTCACGAAAACAAACAAATGACAACTACTGATACAAATGTCGGCAGCAACCTTGTGATCAATATCAAGGATGTGAACTTCTTTTATGGCGAGTCACAGGCTCTTAAAAATATCAACATGACTCTTCCTGAAAAAATGATCACCTCTTTCATTGGCCCATCAGGGTGTGGCAAGTCTACCCTGCTCCGTTGCCTGAACCGCATGAATGATCTGGTGGAAGGCACTCGCATGGAAGGAGACATTGAGATCGGCGGACAAAACACCATGGATCCTTCCCTGGATGTCAGTGAACTGAGAAAAAATGTGGGCATGGTTTTTCAAAAATTCAATCCTTTCCCGAAGACGATTTTTGAGAACGTTGCTTATGGACCACGGATTCACGGAATGAAGGACAAGCAGAAACTTGATGAAATTGTGGAGAAAAGTTTGAAGTCTGTCGCGTTGTGGGATGAGGTCAAAGACCGTCTCGGTTCCAGCGCGCTGGCACTTTCTGGAGGGCAACAACAACGGCTTTGTATTGCCAGGGCCATTGCCATTGAACCGGAAGTTCTGCTGATGGACGAACCGTGCTCAGCTCTTGACCCGATAGCTACTGCACGAATTGAAGAGTTGATGGTAGGATTAAAAGAACAATACACCATTGTGATCGTGACTCATAATATGCAGCAAGCTGCCCGGGTGGCGGATTTTACCGGATTCCTGCTTCTGGGTGAGTTGATTGAGTTTGGCCCGACAGAAAAATTATTCACCAACCCTTCTGTTCAAAAAACAGAGGATTATATAACCGGTCGATTCGGTTAAGAGGTAAGTTATGTCTCGGCACGCCATACACCTTGAAAAAGCTATTGAGGAGCTCAAGCGCTTGATACTTTCTCTTGGAGCGGATGTGGAAGAAAGCGTCCGGCTTTCTGTCCAGTCCCTGACCCAGAGAAAATCCCAACAGGCCATGAGCGTCATTGAAGCAGATTATGAAATTGACCAGCGTGAGGTGTTTGTTGAAGAAGAATGCCTTAAAATTCTCGCGTTGCATCAACCTGTCGCGAACGACCTGCGTTTGATCATCGCAATTTTAAAAATAAATAATGACCTGGAACGTATCGCAGACCTTTCGGTAAATATTGCCGAACGTGCTGTCTACCTTTCAACCGAGGCAAAAGTGGAGCTTCCTTTCGACCTGCAGGCTATGGCTGAAAAAGTCCGGTCCATGTTAAAAAGGTCGCTGGATTCTTTGGTAAACAGGGATGCAAAACTGGCCCGACAGGTTTGTGAAGATGATGACGCCGTCGATGAACTGAACCGGGAAATGTATGGCTGTGTTGAAGAAGCCATTAAAAAAGATACCAAAAACCTGAACAGCTATATCCAGCTTCTTTCTGCTTCGCGCTACCTCGAGCGCATGGCCGACCACGCCACCAACATCGCCGAAGATGTGATTTATCTGGTAACCGGCGAAATCATCCGCCACAGCAGTGACACTTCTAAAGAAGAAGCGGGTTTGTAGAAGCAGTTACTTCTAAATAGCAGTGCTGTTGATTCGTCTTTGCGAGGACGCTTTCGCAGACTTGGCAATCCAGTCTGGGTCTATCTCTACGAGGCACGAAGGCTGAAGAAAAGTTATCACGGCCACGCTTCTTACAGTCGCTCGCGATGGTAATTTCAACAAAACCTTTGTGGTTAATCACCCCGCCCCTCTTTGAAAAAGAGGGAGCTACTGCCTGCCCTGCTCAAGTGCCACTTGGCGTGGTGCCAATTGGGATTTACTTCTGCGGGCGTTCAAAGGATTCGAATCGCCAAACACGCTTTTGCTATTTACCTGTCCCGTTCGGGACCATGTATTTCGGGTTGTCTAGCATGAGCCCGAAGGCAGGAACCTTCTCAGGTTGACGAGTCAGGCTCCGATACATCTCCTGAAACGATTCTGTATCAAGGGTTTCATCTTTCAAGGCCGCAAGTTGTTGAGGGGTGATCGCGCTCATCGAGTTTTCAGAAAACAATGATGTCCCGATACCCGCCCAGTTAGAAGATACAAAACCCTGGTTCACGAGATGCGTGGTGCCTAATTTGTATTCCTCGGCTTTAGTGAGAATGTGCTGGGCAATATATACGGGGACGCAACGCCCAATAGCAACCACCCTTGATGGATTTTCTGTCGGGTAGACAAAAAGACCCACTCTCGTATTTCCCATCCCACCCAGGTCTTTACGGATGCTTCTTAAATATTTTTCATAACGTTTCGAGAGCCAGGCTTCCAGTTTGACGGGTTTATCGGATAAGGACAGGCAGTCTTCTTCTGCCTTGGCGATAGACACCACCATCATAAAACATAACAGGGTGTTGATAAGAATTGCGGAGAGTTTGTGCATATCTATTTCAGCGGAGTGGCCTCCGCGGGCAATTGTCCGTATCTTTTACGGCCGAGAGCACCTTTTTCTACCAAGAAAAATTTATTGCTAGTTGCCCCCGGCGGCTCGCCGGCTGGCCCCAGTCCCAGTGGGGGTTGCGATTTTCACATTTTTTGATTTCAAGCCAAAAAAAGGAACGAGGTCATTGGGCACCGACAATTTACGGTAAAGGACATGGAATTCCTCATCAGAAATATCCTGCCTCAAAAGTTGATTCAACTGCTCTGCAGAAACATACTGCTGGGAAGGCTCATCAAACATGGTGACCCCAACACCCACCCAGTGAGAATGGACAAATTGCTGTTGCACCAGGCTTTCAACACCTGTGCTGTAGTCCATTGCCTTTTTGATGATATGCTGGGCGATATAGGCTGGAACACATCTCCCAATCGCAATCACTTTTGAGGTTTCACCCATCGGGAACACTTTTAAAGCAACACGGGTCGAGCCGATCTCGCCAAATTCCTTAAAGATCTTCTTTCTTTGTTTGCGAAAGGATTTTGAAATATACCCCTCAATTTTAATGCGCTTTTTATCTACCGGCGCACAAGGTTCCTCCGCAAAAACTGGAGATGCGCCTATTATTGCTGAAACCATCAAAACCAGAACCAGCCTTCTTCCCATTTGCCCCAATAACCCATTGAGTTTTTGTTTAATAAATTGCATTATCAATTCCCCTGTTTATACAGTTTGAGGCAAATCCTCTGTTATAATAGTTGCACCCGATTGACTTTGTTCTGTCTATGAGGTTTTTTGTTTTTTAATGAATTCTTCAGCGCTTTGTTCGCTTGAAAAATAATATTCCTTGCCGTTGATGGTTTTTTTAATGGCTTCAGTTTTCGGGATGTATACACCGTTATTGGGGTCCATAACCATTTCCGTTGGTTCCTGTTCGGACGGCGATTTCTTTTCGGGAAAAATCGCACGCGCGACAAGAATCACGATGATTACGGCAATACCAAATAATGCTAAACGGGCCATGCCTTCATTTTAAAGTTTTGCAGGAAGAAATACAACCCGGGAGAAATCAGCAGGAAAAGGCAATTTAAATCCTATGAACGACGAATCAACCACAGATGAAAAGAATCAGACCCGGTTGCCGGTAGTTCGCAACAAAGGTTCCCTGGTTCCTACCGACCCTTTTACCGCCTATCTTCAGGAAGTACGAAAATATCCTCTCCTCTCGGAAGAAGAGGAAAAGGAGCTGGCCATCCACTATAAGGAAACCGGCGATTATGATTCTGCGTACAAGCTGACCACTGCCAACCTGATGCTGGTTATTAAAATCGCCATGACTTTTAAGCGCGAATGGCAGAACCTGATGGATTTAATCCAGGAAGGCAATGTCGGCTTGATGAAGGCGGTTAAAAACTTTGACCCGTTTCGTGGTGTGCGTCTTTCGGCCTATGCTACCTGGTGGATCAAGTCCTATATCCTGAAACATATTCTAGATAACTGGCGTCTGGTGCGAGTGGGCACAACCAATGCCCGGCGAAAGCTCTTGTTCAACTTGAAGAAGGAAAAGGAAAAGCTGGAACGGGAAGGTTTCGACCCCACTACCAAACTTCTGGCCGAGCGTTTTGGAGTGGATGAGGGAGAGGTTATTGATGTTTCCGCCAGCATTGGTGCGATGGATGTTTCCATTGATACACCAGCCCATCCAGAAAGTAATGTGACACCGGCACAAACGCTCACAGATGGGAAGTCCATTGAATCCGCCGCGGAGCTGGAACAGTTCAAGGAAATCCTGAACAAGAATATTGAAAACTTTAAGACAGAATTGAATAGCAATGAAATAGAGATTCTTGACCAGCGCATCCTTTCAGAAAGCCCCTTGTCTTTGCAGGAGCTTGGAGACCAGCGAGGAGTCACCCGGGAAGCTGTGCGTCAGGCCGAACAAAGATTATTGAAAAAATTTAAAACCTTTATCGAAAATAATATGCCGGAAGCGGCGGACTATTTTAAAACCTGAGGAGGATCATCATGAGCACCCGGACAGAAACCGACAGCATGGGGGAGATCAATGTACCGGCAAGTAGTTATTATGGAGCACAAACAGCACGATCATTGATCCACTTTGATATTGGCACCGAAACGATGCCACGTGAAATAATCCGGGGAATGGGCATACTCAAAAAAGCTTCAGCCATGGTCAATGCCGAGTTGGGGCTCATGCCTGAAAACATAAAAGACCTGATCTGCCAGGCCGCGGATGAAGTTATAGAAGGAAAACTAGATGAGCATTTTCCTTTGAGAGTTTGGCAAACCGGTAGCGGAACCCAGTCCAACATGAACACCAACGAGGTCATAGCCAACCGGGCTATTGAAATCTCAGGGGGCACCATCGGCTCGAAAAACCCGGTGCATCCCAACGACCATGTGAATATGGGGCAATCTTCCAATGATACTTTTCCAACTGCTATGCATATCGCGGCAGTGGAACGTATTCGTGATGCACTCATCCCGGCGATATCCAACTTGACCGAGTCATTCCGAAATAAAACCAATGAGTTTCAAGACATCATAAAAATTGGACGCACTCACCTTATGGATGCGACTCCGCTCACTCTTGGCCAGGAATTCAGCGGCTACACCACCCAGTTGGAATATGCACTCGAACGAATTGATGGCTGCATGCCTAGAATGTATCAAATTGCGCTGGGTGGAACCGCAGTGGGAACAGGACTTAATTCACACAAGGATTTCGCGGAAAAAGTTGCAAAACAAATTGCAGATATTACCGGCTGCCCCTTTGTCACCGCCCCAAATAAATTTGAGTCTCTTGCGGCCCACGATGCAATTGTAGAAGCCAGCGGAGTTTTAAAAACCATCGCCTGTTCATTGATGAAGATCGCCAACGATATTCGCTGGCTCGGGTCTGGTCCGAGATGTGGCATTGGTGAAATCACATTACCGGCTAACGAGCCGGGCAGTTCTATCATGCCGGGCAAAGTGAACCCGACCCAATCCGAAGCCATGACCATGGTCGCGGCTCAGGTGATCGGCAACGATACGGCCATCAACGTTGGCGGATCATCTGGTAATTTTGAACTCAATGTTTTCAAACCGGTTATGATTTACAATCTGCTCCAGTCCATTCGCCTGCTCGCCGATTCGTGCCGGTCCTTCAATGATCATTGCGTTGTCGGAATAGAACCCAATTCAATACAGATTGAAAAACATCTCAACGGATCGCTCATGCTGGTTACAGCACTCAACCCGCATATCGGTTATGACAACGCGGCGAAAGTGGCCAAGAAAGCCTATCAAGAGAACAGCACCCTGAAAGAGGCTGCAGCTGCTTTAGACCTCCTCTCACCTGAGGAGTTCGATGAAAAAGTGCGGCCTGAAAACATGACCGGACCAAAAGGATGATTCAAAGTTGGGAAACTTTCCTGGGCATAGTGGTTGTGCTTGCCATCCTGCTGCCCATAATTCTTAAAAAAATGTATTAATGGGGATGGCAGACAACCGGGGGCATAACTGTGATCCCCATTTTTTCCATAAACCCAGGAAATTTTTTTCATCCATATACCGATAAGAATCGCCAGACAATTTCGGAGCTCAAATAATATCCAGGCATTTCAAAAAGTAAAATCCATCCGAAATATATTGAAAAAAGGGATTTAATCAAATCAATCCGTTGGATCCAACTTTCTCTCTAATACCTTCCCGCGGAAAATCTATGTAACCAGACAATGGCTGACTCACCAAATGTTATTTATTGCATTGTATTTGCAGCGTTTTAAAGATAGATTTACATAGATACATGTTCCCTTTAAAAACCGGCTGTTTACTATGGAAACTTTTAAAGATATAGAGGCTTTAAAAAAAGCTCCTGTGTGCCAGTTTTTTCAGGATGCAGAATTAGCAAGCACTCATGATGCAGGAAAAAAGGTAAGCCTGAAAAAAAATGAGGTTCTTTTTCCAGAACAGTCCGTTCAGGAGACCATGTACATCATTCTTTCCGGCAGTTTGGAAGTGTACAAAAAACAAAAGCAGATAGCGATTCGGGAAGCCGGAGACTTTATAGGTGAAATGGCATTAGTGGAATCCAAGCCACGTGCTGCCAGCGTCCGTGCACGTTCCAATGCAGAACTTCTGAAAATCAGAAAAGAAACCTTCTTTGAATATTTTGCGACAAACCCTAAAGTAATTTGGGAAATTTTAAAAGTTATCTCATCCAGAAACCGGGAAGACCTGGATATCATCGTTGCGAACTATCAGGAAATCAAAAAGAGCCGGGAAAAATATCGCAAGGTGGTTGATGCCTCTTCAGATATAATTATCCAGACCGACCCTAAAGGTAAAATTGTGTTTGCGAATAAAGCAGTCAGTTTTCTGGGTTATGATGTATTTGACCTGATCGGTTAGAATTTTACAAGTTTTTGCGAGGATGATTTCAGCGACACCAGTAAAGCCCACCTTTTAACAAGGCGGGTAGGCCCCCGAGCTACGACAGACTTTGAAGTCTCCCTGAAGGTAAATGAACAGTCTACGTTATACGATCTTTGTCCCAGTATAAACTTTATGATGACCTCTACAGGTATGTGGAATGTTCCGCAGGAGTCTGTCATGAACAAAAGTACCCAAAAAGAATTTCAAGGTACCTTGATGGTCATCAGAAAAGAAAAATATGGCAGCTACCGGCTGGTTTGACCGGCAACATTTTTCTCTACCAAAATCTTCCTTTGCTTATACCCCTCATTGACTGAACAGAAAAATTGTGAATTTTCTAGATGTCGGTAATAGAATCTAAAAGCTGTGATTCGGAGTCTTCACCCGTATCAACCAGAATTTCCTGAATTCGTGATTCAATCAAGGCATCCAAATCTGTACTGGATTGCAGAAGTGAACTCAAATCACTTTTACGGTTTGACTGATCTGTCAAAAACTCAACGATGCTGTTGGTGGATATTCCTGATTGATTAAAAATATTCTGCAGCTGATTCAATAACTCCTTCGACCCATCTCCTGACCTGGCCTTAAACGCAATCACTTCAGTTGCCGATAATTCTCCACTTGAGTCGGTATCTATGGAGTCAAAATTATCCGCCAGGTCTTGACCGTTACCGGCCACATCTATACTGTCTTGAATTTCATCGGGATCCAGTCCACCTGAACGATTGGAATCTGATTTCTGGACCTGTTGGTAAGCTTTTTGGGTAAAACTGTTGAGAATGGTTGAACCGAGTCCTTCACTGCCTCCTACCATTGAGTCGCCCTCCAACAAAAAATAGTCAAAAATAAACGTTTTCACGTCCCATAAAATTCTTTACGGCTATCTTGAAAAAAGCCATAAGCGTTTATTTTAAAGGTGTATAGCGACCAAAAAATCAACATTTTTTGAGCTTCATCCAGATTTGCAGCAATTTTTGGGTCATCAGGTCACTGTGAAAAGTCAAACATGCGCTCAACACATTTCAGGGCGCTGGCCTGAACTTCAGGGGCAAGGGTGATGGTGTTTTCAGGGTCGGGGTTCTCAAGAACTCTTAAAATATCTTCGAGAGAGTTGGATTTCATGTATTTGCAAAGTGTGCAACTTCCGGAGAAAGTTTTGTCTGGAAACTCGGATTGTAAAATGCCGGTTAATCCGCATTCTGTTACCAGAAAAAAAGTATCGCTGTCGGACTCCCGGACACGGTTAAGCATTTGGCTGGTGCTGCCCACAAAATCGGCTTTATCAACGACAGAAGGTTCGCATTCAGGGTGCACGAGAATTTCCACACCCTCAAAATTCTTCCGCACCTGATCTATGCTTTCCGGTGTATATTCCTCATGAACATAACAGGTACCATCCCATAGTTGTATATCTTTCTTAATGCCTTTTGACTTCAGGTGATCAATAACATTCTCTCCCATGAGCCGGTCCGGCAGGAAAAAAATCTTGTCATTTGGAATTTGTTCAATGATGGAATTCACATTTGAAGAGGTAACGCAAACGTCGCACCGGGCTTTAACTTCAGCAGTGGTATTTATGTAACAAACGAAAGTGTAACCGGGAAACTCTTTACGGAGACGGATAACATCTTCAGCGGTTATCCCATCGGCAAGGGAACAACCCCCATTTGGGTTTGGGTCGAGCACCGTTTTGTCTGGACTGAGAATCTTCGCGGTTTCTGCCATAAAACGAACCGCTGCAAAGACAATGATATCCGCGTTGGATTCTTTGGCTTTT
>WAHY01000004.1:93841-98997 GCA_009873635.1 Nitrospinota bacterium | reverse complement strand
AAGGGAACAACCCCCATTTGGGTTTGGGTCGAGCACCGTTTTGTCTGGACTGAGAATCTTCGCGGTTTCTGCCATAAAACGAACCGCTGCAAAGACAATGATATCCGCGTTGGATTCTTTGGCTTTTTTTGATAAACCATAAGAGTCGCCGGTAAAATCTGCAACACTATAGAATATTTGTGGGGCAACGTAATTATGGACAAGAACAATTGCGTTTTTTTCGCGTTTGAGTTGTTCAATCCGCTCAATGGTGGGTAATAACAGTTCGCAATTTTCCCGCGTGAACTGACAAAGAGGACTGCCCACATTAATATCTTTGAGCTTTTCGTATAATTGTTCTGAGGTAATCATTTTCTCTAACCCGGTGGCCAGCCCAAGGCACGTCCGCCCAAGAGATGGAAGTGAATATGGAACACAGACTGTCCACCCCCCGCACCACAATTGACCACCAAACGATATCCCGATTTATCAAGCCCCCTCTCTACAGCCAGTTTGTTCGCCACACTGATTACCGATCCCATCAACGTATGATCTTTTTCCTCAACATCCAGCAAAGTAGCTTGATGGGTACGGGGAATGATCAGAATATGCGTGGGGGCTTGAGGATTGATATCATTTATCGCAAATAATGTATTTGATTCGTATACCTTCTCTGAAGGGATCGCTCCTTCGCTGATTTTACAAAACAGGCAATCACTCATAAGGTTTTTTTCCACTTTTGTTCTGACTTTTCAAATCCTGATTCATTTCATTTTCTTCATACGGTTGAGATTCAAATTGCTCAAGATGTTTTATGACTTCCTCTTTATAGGAAATAAAAGGATCGAGCATCAGGAACGGTTCATCTGTTTTGCTGAGGCGGAACCCAATCCAGTCAATGAGATAACTCATGTGGGAATGTTGATTAATGAGCCTTTTGACAAGTTCTCCCCGCCCATGTGCACGGGTTCCTCTCGGAGGGTTACTCTTTGAAAACTCAACCGCTTCATCAGTGGTTTTGCGATAACCATCGCCATTAGCTTCCAAGCCCCAGAACAGTCCGGATTTTTTATTCAAGTTATGGAATTCCAGATCCAGACTTTTAAGCCAGGGATCTTGCCATTCAAGATCTTCTTCATTTCTGAATTCGTTAAGCATCCAGTACTTGCTGGCCCAGTCTACCCGGCCAATAACGGCTTCCGGTCCTTTTGGCAAATCCGTCAAGACAGATTCCCAACCTTCTAGAATCCAGTCTGTTTCCCGGCTCTCGCCCGCTAAATGTTCTTTGCAGGTATTAAGAACATCCCATTGCAATTCCAATGCTGTGGAAGATTTACCGGAAGCCAGTTTTACATGCCATTTAAAGTCAGGGTCACGGGAAATGGAACGCATGGCAAAAACAGAATCGGCTAGAATCCATTCACGCTTTGCAACGCCCAGCTGCATAATCTCCAGCATAAGGGTTGTGGTGCCCATTTTCATGGCTGTCGCAAACTCGCTCATTGTGGAGTCGCCGACCAGAAGATGAATTCGCCGGTATTTGCTCGGGTCTGACAATGGCTCATCACGGGTGTTGACAATAGCCCTGTTGTACTGCACCCATCGATAAAACTCATTAGGGATATGATCGGCCCTTTGAGAAAGCTGAAAATTTACTTCCTCATCACCCTGGCTTTCATAAGGAGTCACCCCATCCCAATCTCTGAAAGGATGAGGGTCACAGGAACCAATACGTCCTGCGCCACAAAAAATCTGACGTGTTGTTAAAAAAGAAGAAAGGAGTTTCAGATTGTCCCGTTCATCAAATGGGAATCCCCTGCCTACAAGATAATTTTCGTGACACCCGAACGTTGCGCTGGTTTCAAGATCCACATTGTTCTTGATGAATGAAACATGGTCTTCCCAACCCAACTCTTCCAAAGCTTCCTGAATCATTGTGTCTCCAGCACGGTCATATGCAACCAGATCGACAAGATTAGAACATTCTGGCGAAGCGTATTCCAAATGCCCCATGTCAAGGTAAAGGCGCCCGCCATTCAGCAGGAACCCGCCATTACCCGGAGGTTCATCGTTGGCCCTGTAGTGCAGGTCCAACACTCCCTGTTTCTTTGAGAAGACATGATTCTTGATCTTGTTGGCCACCTCCATGGAGTCAAGAGGAAACTCAGAATCATTTTTGATCAGAAGCCCATATTCTGTTTCAATTCCGAAGATGCGTTTTTTCATTATGCGCCTCTAGGTTCAACCCCGCTTCAGGGATGCCTGACATATATCTGCCATTTCCTTATCGTTCAAATACCGGTAGCCTTCGCCAGTGATCAATGCCACGGTGGGGAAAATCTCATCTTCCGGTCGGGCTTTACCTGTTGCAGAATCGAACTGTGCAGCGGTCTGCAATAACCTGATTGACAGGGTGACCGCATCGTTTTCTGATCTTTCCGCCAGAGGTTTTTCTCCCCAGAGGTCTTCATATTCCAGAATTCCGCGAATCGTTGGTGAACCAGAACCGGTTGCAGTATGAGTGCTGATTTTAAAATCAGCTCCCAGCATGTCATAAAAGTGTATGCTCGCCTTTTTAGTTTTTATATCGAACGTAGCAAATATTGGGCTTACCACACCCAGTCCCTGAGCCGCCATTCCCACATTCTCTTTCAGCAGTTTAGACAGGGCACGGATTTTCCCTTCAACACTCATGGTTTGCAACTGGGAGCGTCGGTAGTACTCAAAGTTATGAGTGAGAACCCGTGCCATCTCAAAGGCTGTCGCAGGAACCCCGGCTATCGCCATGAGCGTATAATCATCAATGGGGATAACCTTGTCACAACGCTCATACATGATACTGTTGCCCGCTGTTGCGCGGCGATCACCAGCCACAATCACACCATCTTTAAAGTGGAACGCTAAAACCGTTGTGCCATGAGTTACTTTTATATTCTTTTGATGCTGGGACGGATCAATTCTGGCATTCCAGCGATAACCGGATTTTTCCAGCAACTCGAAAAAATCTCCCGGTGAAGTATGAGAGTCTGACTGAAAGTTCATTGACCTGTTCTCTGTTTGTACTTCTCAGATTGTTTAGGATCCACCTTTTTCATTCGTTTCAGAAGGCTATCTTTCCCTGGCCTTGAAGGTTCGGGTCTTGATGGACCTGAATCATCTCGATCCGGGCTACTTTCTTTTTTTTCTTCCCTTCTTAAGGGATCGTTCATTTCCATAGGATCAACTCCTTTTTTATCAGGTTTTCTCTGCCCCGGAACCGGACATTAACCAACCGATGATTTAAGCTTGTCAATCTCTTCACTTGTGAGCGCCCTGTATATGGCCCTACGCTCCACTTTTACCGATAATACAGCAGCCTCAAGATACCATTGCCCTAAAGCTTCTTTCAATGTCCTGGGGATACTTTTATCATCCTCCTCAGACTCTTTTCTACTTTCATCCCAGAGCCGACAGGTTTCTTCTAACGCCTTATCAAGGGTAAACGTTTTGAAGGGTGTGTCTTCAATTTTTTTCTGCACCTCATCCATGACTTTCTCATCACCAGAAATGACAGTGCCGTTTTTAAACGTCTCCCAATGTCCGTCATAATTCACCCTGAAAAAGTTGGGCTGGCCTTCGTTGTCGAGCTCGACAAGAAGCAGACGTATGATATAAGGGGCACGTTGTATTTCTTCAAAGTTCTGTTTGAGAGCGGGTGCAATTCCAAACTGCAGGAGCCTTGCCAAAGTTACATCCTCAGCTGAACGGTTAAAACCTTCCAGATGCGCCATATCCAAAAGCGACATTCTCAACCGTTCCACATCCGCAGGGTGGCCGACACCACCAAGTGCAATACGGTCATAGACTTCGAAGATCTTACCGGGTTGCGGAGCAAACCCCATAACGAGCACACCGCCATCGTAGGGAACCGACAAAACCGGTTGACCCATTTTCAGCTTTTCCTGAACATAATTATGGCGGGTGGAAACCGCCTCCATCCAGCGATACGGCTCTTCAAACATATTTAATATTTCCTCCAGGTTCTAGAATATGTTGCCTCAATAAGGTTATTGCCTTAAACCAGTTGCTTCCTGGAGTTAAGAACCTCTTCAACCTCTTCGGTACTTATAATCCCTGTCAGGTCCAGAACCTCTCCGTTTATAAATTCAACCCCAGTCCAATGAATACGTTTTATATTCTCAACACCTTGAGTTACAGCTTGCCCTCTTATCTGGGCCCGGGTTCCTAAAGGAGGCGACACAACGGCATGACCAATCTCTTCTTCACTTAACAGGGAATAAACTTCGCCCTCCTGCTCCAAGCCACGATACAATCCTCGTTCAGGATCCAGATTATGGTATTCCAGGTCCAGGCTTTGCAGCATGGGGTCATCCCAGGTTAAATTTTCCTCCTGCATGAATTCGCTAAATAACTTTTCCTTGATCGCCCAGTCCAGACGATCAGATAACTTTTCCGGGCTGTGCTTGAATTCACTTAACGTCCTTTTCCACTCTTTTAGAATCCAGTCCCATTCCTTATTTTTTCCCGCCAGGGATTTATCAGCCTCCTCAAGATAAGCTTCCTGAACCTCAAGGGCACTGATAGTGCCATGCGGCTTTCGTTTTAACCCCCCTGTTTTATTCAGGGAGACTTTCAACACATCAGCCACCGGATCCTCTAATTGCAGGTCAGGAAATTTTTTTCCGTTTGCTATCAGGTTCAGAACCAATGCTGTGCACCCTACTTTGAGGGCTGTGGCATAAGCTGACATATTGGCATCACCAAGAATCAAATGCAAACGACGAAATTTGCTACTCACCGCATGCGGTTCGTCCCGTGTATTGATAATAGGACGGTTCGTCATGGTCTCAATGCTTAAAAGCGTTTCAATAAAATCTGACCGTTGTGTCAACTGCAACCCCTGAAAGCTTTTGTCACTCTCTGACCCAACTTTACCTGCCCCGGCATATAACTGGCGAGTCACCAGAAATGGAGCCAGCCCGGCCACCACATCCTCAAATGGAGTGTCCCTGGGGATGAGATAGTTATCATGCGTTCCATAGCTGTGGCTACTGTAATCTGTATTATTTTTAAATACCTGAAGCGGCTTTCCTCCCAGCTCACGGTTACGAATGTCCACACATTCGGCAATGATCCGCTCTCCCGCCACATCATGCGCTACCAGCGACAACACTGAC
>WAHY01000004.1:89963-93743 GCA_009873635.1 Nitrospinota bacterium | reverse complement strand
CTACTGTAATCTGTATTATTTTTAAATACCTGAAGCGGCTTTCCTCCCAGCTCACGGTTACGAATGTCCACACATTCGGCAATGATCCGCTCTCCCGCCACATCATGCGCTACCAGCGACAACACTGACCGGCACTCCGGGGTACTGTATTCTGGGTGGGTATGGTCATTATAAAAACGGGCACCGTTTTCTAAAACCCTGTCACACTTCATATCCAGATAGGAATAGGGCCTTTTGCGGTCCTCAGCGCAAAAAGCATCCTCTTCCTCATCCTGGGCCAGGGAACTGACCCTGAATCCCCGCATATCCAGATGAGAATTTTCCTGTGAGTAGGCCCATTTACAAAAAACACTTTTACGCCGGCAGGACTGCAACAGTTTCATGGACTCTTCGATGGGATCCGAGTCTTCCATATCTTCCCGGATTATTCCATACTCGGTCTCCATACCGATGAGAGGTACACTCATATGATAGACCTGCGCATCGTGTTTTCAGTAGCCTTGTCAGATTCGTTGGGTCGTCTCACCCTGACAACATTTTTCGCATCCATATCTAAAAGCTGGAGCCAGTCTTCCAAGTTGGATTCTGCCGGTAGTAGTCCGCCTTCCTCAAATTCTGTCTCCAGAGAAACCAATAGATCTTCCACGGTAAGGCATAACGTTTCACCTTGAATCGCCCTTTCAATAGCCCTTTCTTTTGCACGTTTCATTATTCCCTCAATGATGGCGCCGGAAATAAAATCGTTCCAATACATTTTCCGGTTGCTTCCACTTCGCAAGGTCAGGACTAATACTTCCTGTTCTGAGTTTCTTTCAAAAAGTCGATCCAGAAAAGGCTCTGCCATTGCATCAAAGTCCTCATGCTCTCGAGGAAGACCCTCTTTCAAATACACGCGCAAAATAGCTTTGCTCTCTTCCCTGTCAGGACGTGACACCTTTATCTTTCTATCAATTCTACCGGGCCGGATGATAGCGGGGTCAATCAGGTCGGGCCTGTTTGTTGCCAGAATCACAACTGTTTCACGAAGGGACTGAATACCATCCATCTCGGCACAAAACATCGGCACCACAGTATTACTAATGTTTGACCCGCGCCAGGCTTGCCGAGTTCCCAGGATAGATTCCGCCTCATCAATAAAAATGAAAGGAATTTGTCCTTTCTCTTTATAGTCACGCGCTTTCTTGAATATCTCCCTTATTTTTCGTTCCGATTCTCCCAGCCACATATTCAGTATTTCCGGTCCCTTAACATGAATAAACCGGCCTTCAAGTTCCGAGTCTTCTTTTTCTGAAAGTTTGCGGATCACTTCTGAGAGAATAGCTTTTCCTATAAGAGTCTTGCCACAACCCGGAGGGCCATAGAATAAAAACCCTTTTGGCACCTGGTATTCCATCTGGCTCAGAATTTCCTGGTGCAGGAGGGGATATTCGAGAACCTTTCTCACCTCTTCTTTAACTTTTTCCTGCCCACCTACCTGAGACCATTCAACCTGATCAAAGTCGTCTTCTACAAGGGTGCGGGACTCCCGTTTCGGAAGTTTGTCCAAAATAACTCTTTGATTGCTATCAAGAAAAACTTCTTCTCCTTCTTTCAAAGAGTCTTTATCCAGTCCCTCCCTGGCCAGAACAATCGTTTCAGTGTTTCCGGTTGCTGCCTGCACCAACCATTGCCCACCTGCCAATTTTCCGGATATTTTTGCCAAAGGCCCCTGAGTGGGAAAAGGCAGCCTAGCTATAGCAACAAATCCTTCATTCAGTGCAACCTGATCGCCTGTTTTCAATCCCTCATTTTCTATCAGTTCCGGGACGGCTGCAGCCTGATATTCCGTCCCCCCTGATACCAGGCGCACCAGGCCATTTTCCCCCTGACCCAGGATCGTACCAATACGGTGTGCCGGAGATTTAAGCTTTTCAATAGCTTCTTCCAGGGTTTTGATCTTTAATGCATACTGCTGTGCAGACTGCTGGGCCTGAAACAGTGCGTCCCTGAGATCAAGAATCTTTTCCTGCAATTGAGGTCGATCTTGAGTCTCATTTAAAACCTGGTCAATCAATTCTATGATATGGGTCTGGTCTCCCATGAATAAATCCTTTATTGTTATAGAGAATTATCAATTGTATGAACAAAAAAATTTATAAATCAAGTCAATTTTCTCAAAGGTTTAGTAGAGAAAACCTTTTCGTTATATTAGGATAGGATTTCTATTACCATTGCCCTTGAAAACTCACACGCAAATTACCGGTTTTCCCTCAGAGATCGTCAAAACCCAGGGCACGGCCACCTTTTGAAGGAATAACAGCCTCAAACAATTATCTTTCTCTATATGATCTTTGCAAACAACAAAACTTCAATAGAAAAATGCATTATCAGCTTCAGCCACAATAAATATTCTTCCCGCAAAAAAGCAGACAAAACCAGCATTTCCAAGGCAGAGCGTGAAATTGCCGCCAGGAAAAATGGTATAAGCCATCTAATTCTAAGAGCTAAAGATGATGAGATTGATCGACTGAAATTCCTTTTTTTGATACGTGGAATCCCTCTCATGTGTTACGCGTTGGGGAACCTGCTGAACTCAAATCTTCGCGAAATTGTTGTGGTCGGTTCCGAGGAAGTCAAAATAATTATGGACAATTTTCTCGAAGTTGTCGGCACCTTCGGAAAAACTGTACAGTTTGTCCCGGAAGACATCAATCATCTCAATCTGGTCAACACCATGAATCTGGGAAGAGAACTGCTTTCTCCTGCTAAAGATGAACTGGTTCTTTTCCAGCCCGGTGACCTGCCTTTCCTTTACGATTTGGGAAAAGTGCTGCAATCCTCCGAAAATAAAAAATACAACATAATCCTCTGGCTGAACTCGCGGCAAAACATGTTTCCGCATTATAGAAAGGATACAAACAGCGAGTTTGTTAAACGTAATTATCATTACCGTACCCTCAGCGAGCATGAAGACAGTCTGCTTGACCTTAAAGAGCCCAACTTATATCCAATAAATTTTTCAATGATGGATTCTGAAATAATCGATCAACTGCACTCTTCACGTAAGGATGGGCAAATCATCAACGCCGGAATCCAGACAGCCCTGCAAAAACCTTTGCGCTTACTGAAAATTATTCCATACTTGATAGATCACCTTTCATCTTTCAGGTCAAAAGTGAACCAAATCAGATCTGGCGATAAATATCAGTTCGGCATGACCCGCAAAAATTTTAATAAAGGCGCCTCGATCTTGCTCAATACACCAATGACCACCATCTTCCACGACGATCCGGCTTTTGTTTCCGACGTTGATGCATTAGAGGATTGGGAGGATTTTGAGTCTCTCACTCATTATGCTGAGAAAACTCATGGTATGGAAGGACTGGAAACCATTCACCCTTTTGGGAAATATCTGGTCGAATTCCGTGAAAAAGCCATGCCAGGTTTGAAGGAAAAAATTCCCATGTATCGTGATTATCCTTCATACCTCAACTCCATTTATAAAACACTCAAAATGGACTATGTTCCATTTGACAAAGATGGGTGTTACATTTCACCTAACGCAGAGTTAAAAGAAGTTGTATTTGCATACCACTGGTACAAAAACAAGTGTGAGTTGTTACGGCAGGAAAAAACCTCTCAAAACCACCAACACAACTAACCCGAAAACGCTGACGAACCTGCTTTCTGCAAACTTAAAATAGAGCTATAATGCAAGGAATTGCACGCTAAACTTAAGTCAAACGAATAGAGCATAAAATGCCGAAACCGTGGCAGAAAAAAAGTTTATTGCACCGGACC
>WAHY01000004.1:83967-89863 GCA_009873635.1 Nitrospinota bacterium | reverse complement strand
ACGAACCTGCTTTCTGCAAACTTAAAATAGAGCTATAATGCAAGGAATTGCACGCTAAACTTAAGTCAAACGAATAGAGCATAAAATGCCGAAACCGTGGCAGAAAAAAAGTTTATTGCACCGGACCCGATTATCAGGGTTCATCCTTATATCGCTTGGTATTCATATAACAACTGTGATTGCCCACATGACTCTTCCTGCCACTAAAGAAAAACCTAAAGGGCCTCCTCCAATTCGGGTAAAATATGTTGAAACAAAAAAGCCTGAATCTGCAATAGAGGGGACAATCATTGATGCACCGAAACCACCAAAAACATCTGAAAAACCCAAAAGCAAAGAATTGCTGGCCAAGTATGACAGCCGCGCCCATTCTAACAAAACCAGGAAAACATCAAAGAAATATCAGCGAAAAAAAACTGTCGTGCCAAAATCTAAAGGAACGGTAGGTGAAACAGGTAAGCCATCTGTTAATAAAAAGAAAACTGTCCGCAAACCACAAAAACGGGCCACTATCAAACCACGAAAAAAACTTTTGCCTGAGTCAGACATAGGAAAATTTAAATCTATCACCAGGAAAAAATACGAACTCCCACAGCCTGCCCCTGCTCCCAAGTCTGGAACCAGAAGTTCCATGGCTCTTCTTGACGGGTTTGATCCTGAGCCCTTCGCATCACTGAACACAGAGGACCTGGAAAACCTGGACGATGACCAACCGGTTTCCCTTGATACCAAGGAAGTAAAATATGCTTCATATTTTGCCAGGATCAAACATCAGATAGAAAGAGTCTGGATGTATCCTGTTGAAGCAGCAGAAAGAGGCATCAGTGGTGATCTTACTTTGACTTTCAGGATTTCCAGGGACGGGAATCTACTTGGGGTGCGACTGATAGACAGGTCAGGGTATGAAATTCTTGATGTCGCTGCGCTCAAAGCCGTGAAGGAAGCGGCTCCCTTTTACCCATTTCCATCAACAATTCAAAGGGAGAAGTTATCCATCCAGGCCAATTTTGTTTACACCCCTCAGTTTGAACCCATTGCTCCATAAATTGCTTACGCATATGAAATCTGTTTCGCTTGCGGTAATTCTACTTTCTCCTCCAAAGTGTGGGTATTCACTGATTCTTGAAAAGAAAATAGCGGGTACTCCCGCACTCAAACGCCTGGTTCTAATCCTGCAAAGAGCAGGAATCAAAGAGTTTCTGGTTTTATCAAACAAACTGGATGATCAAGAAATAAAAACCCATAAAAACAGAATTGAAAAAGATTCCAGATTCAAAAGTCTCCTGCACTGGTATGACCGCACCAGTTTCTTTGAAACAAACACAGTTGAGGAGATAACATTGCCAAGCGAACCGTTTCTTTTGGTGAACGGCAATTTAGTCACTCATCAAAAAGTGGTTCAGCAGTTCATGGAAGCCGGACTCAATGAGCCTGACAATATTCATTGCCTGGCTCTTGAACCGGAAAAACCGGGAGGCTTGTATCTAATGCCTCCAGCCATATTTTCCTCTTTGCATCAAAGCGCAGAAGGAGTTGGCAGCGAAGAGCGGCCTTCGCGTATCAATTTGTCCCCCGCAGCAAATTTCTGGATAGAAGTGCAGAACAAAGAGTCTGCCAGGGAGGCCGAAGAAAAGCTACTTAATTATAATAAAAATCATCACCATCAATTCATGGACATATGGTTCAATTCGATTTTTTCGCGGTATATATCCGCAAAACTGGTTCAAACACCACTCACTCCAAATATGCTGACACTATTTGGATTACTCATAGGTCTTTGGGCTGGATGGTGTTTCGCGCAGGGGAATTATATCAGCAATGTCGCTGGTGGAATACTACTGGCCCTGACCGCTATCTGGGATTGTTGTGATGGCGATGTCGCAAGATTAAAACTCATGGAATCAGATTTTGGAGAGACACTTGATACCACTTGCGATAATATCATAAACGTTTTTATCTTCACAGGAATGATGCTGGGAGTCGCAAAAACCCAGGGGTGGATGCAGGCTCTTATACCCTTTATCATGCTTGTGGTCGGCGGCAGCCTGATTTTTGTTCTTATTTATTTTCCTAAAGGGGGAAAAGGAAGTTTTTTTAAAGATTCCTGGATGTATGATGTGATTCAGGTTCTTGCAAGCCGGAACTTTATTTATGTCATTTTAGTTTTCGCCATAAGCAATCATCTGGACTGGTTTCTCTGGCTTGCTGGCATTGGTTCTCTGATTTTCGCACTGGCACTTTTTATCGTGAAACATCAAGTCCTTGATAAAACAAATTAGCGGATGCTAATCCATGAACGAACATACACCTAAAGTTGAAACAGACTCCAAGATTTTAACAGCGCTACTATTGCTGCCATCAAACTCCGTCTTTTATTGGCGCAACCTGGTACAAATTCCTTTTCTTCTAAGAAACGCGCTTACTTTGCAAAGAGCGGGCATAGAAAAGCTGATAATCTGGATGCAAGACCCCGCTCAAAGCGAAGGAAAAAGAAAGTTCGAACAAGACCCACGTTTAACCCTGGAAGTAAAATGGATCGACAACGGCATCGGACTTCAGGGTACGCGCTTCATGGTTCTGGACGGTTCCACACTGCTGGGAAAATCAGAACTGGCCGGTGCCATGAAGTCAGCCAATTCAAACCAGAAAGACTTTTCCGACTTTCCTTTCTTCCCAGATAGTCTTCAACAACTGTTGGAGTCAAACGAAGATAACTTGATAGAAGTCATCCGCTGTGACAATTCTGCCCGCATAGATAATGAAAATGATTTGATCGCAGCCGAAGAGCGACTGTTAAAATCTGTAGGACTGAACAATGACAGTCTGATGGATCGGTTGTTGACACGATTCATTTCCAGGCAATTAACCCGTTTATTCTTATTAACGGGATTGACACCTAACCAGATTACTTTCCTGAGTCTAATAATAGGACTTTGCGCAGCATGGAATTTTTTTCAAGGAACCTATAATTCAAACCTGACTGGCGCTATCCTGCTTTTGGTATCTGCCTGGGTGGATTGTACTGATGGAGAAATTGCACGCTTGAAGTTCATGGAAACCGAAGCAGGAGCACGTTTCGATATTTTCTGTGACAACATAGTTCATTTTTTTGTGTTCTTTTCTATAGGAATGGGATTATTTTTTCAGACTGGAGACCCACAATTTAAACTGTTTGGAGGGTTGGCGGTGTGTGGAAGCCTGTTTTCGTTTATCATTCTGGGCGGAGTTATAGTGAAAAAGAAACAGGAGGATGAGCAAGACGAAACACCTAGCCTGTCCGACCAGCTCGCTAACAGGGACTTCACATATTTTCTTTTTATCCTGGCATGTATGGGCAGGCTGGACATCTTCATCATTCTCACCGCGATTGGGTCCAACCTGTTCGCTATTTATCTGATATTTCAGAAATGGGGCCCGTCTCTAAAGAAGTGAAAAAATCTTTAATCTCTTCCAGGTTTGCAGTAACAGGACAAGGCGGTAAAGAAGCGATGAACTGCTTTCCATAGCCTCGCCTCCTTAATCGAGAATCAAGAAGAGAAACCACTCCGGTATCGGACTTTTTTCTAATCAACCGGCCAAAACCCTGTTTCAATTGAATGATTGCCCTGGGAATCTGGTAATGACTGAACGGATCTATTTGTTGTCGACGCAGTTCTTCGATTCGGGCTTCTGTCAAAGGTTCCTTTGGCACGTCAAAGGGAAGTTTGGTGATGATAACACTTTGTAACGCTTCGCCGGGTATATCCACTCCCTGCCAGAAAGAATTGGTTCCAAAAATTACCGAAGGCTCCTGCTTGAACTTTTTTATCATCTGCACAGTAGGCATTTCCCCCTGGCGGATAAGAGGAAACTTGAACTGCAGATCACCCAGTCTTTCGTAAACCTGGTTCAGCAAGGAGTAACTGGTGAAAAGGATAAATGTTTTACCATTGGAAGCCTCAACCAATTCATGACACCGGCTGGCAATACCATCCACATAAATATCTGCTTCCTCTCCTGGCTCAGGAAGATCATCGGGAACGTAGAGAAGAGCCTGCCGAGGAAAATCAAAAGGTCCTTCTAAAGCCAGTTCCTCATCCGGTTGATATCCGATACGTTCTTTAATGAACTCGAACCCTTTCGATGTCGTCAATGTGGCTGAAGTCATAATGATACGGTCAAGCTTTTCGAACACCTGTTCGTGAAGTTCTTCTGCAACATGAATGGGAACCCCACGTAATACCACGCGATGAAAACGCTTTTTTGGAATAATTTCAAGCCAGTAAACATAGCCACGCATATGCTGATTGAGAATGGCAGATAATGCGTTATTGAACTCAAAACAACGTTCGGCCGCAGACGCAACATCAACCCTGTCCTCTTCTGAATTCAAACCGCCTTCCAAGGATTTCAATGCTTCCCTCAGGGTTTCTAAAGGAACATAAACACCGTTATCCAAAACCGGTGGTTTATAAAATCGCAAAACCCGGTCGTTTTTTCCATATTCCTCCAGAAGCTGACTAAAAAAAGCATCCACTGCCTGTCGAGCTGCCATCACCAGCTTTCGCAGGTGCGGAACGGAATCATGATCGACACGAGTCAGCAGTCCCCTTTTAGTACGTGGGTTATGCAATCGGTCAAGTAAATAGGCTAGGCTGGAGTTTGAAATTTCCAAACCCAAAAACTGTGTGGCCGCTTCTTCCAGGTTTTGCGCTTCGTCAAAGACTACCGCATCAAATGGTGGGAGCACAGCTCCAGCGTTGGCAACGTTGGCAAAAAACAAATGATGATTAACAATTAAAAGGTGTGCACCAAACCATTTCTTGCGTGCCTTGAAATAAAAACAGGAAGAATGAGTTTCGCAGTTTTTCCCGAGGCACAAGTCTTTCTGCCTCCCAACTTCTTCCCACACTTGAGGAAGCACCTCAAATGGCAAATCACTACGGAATCCAGTTTCTGTCACAGATGCCCAGTTAAAAATACCATCCCATTGTTTTTCCTCGTCTGACTGGGTGAACAACCCCGCCTGGGCTGACCGCTTCAACCTTCTAAGCGAAAGGTAGTTTTCGTTTCCCAGGCACAGCGCATACCGAAAATCTATTCCCAGCCTTTCTTTAAGAAAAGGGATGTCGTGATTCAAAATCTGGTGCTGAAGGGTCTTTGTATAGGTCGAAATGACCACTTTTTTGTTATTCTCTACAGCCCATAAAATAGCCGGAATCAGGTAGGCCAGGCTTTTACCTGTACCTGTTCCCGCTTCAACAATTAAATGCCTTGCGCTATCAAAAGCTTCTTCCACAGCCGCCGCCATGTGCATTTGCTGTTGGCGAAATTCGAACCCCTCCACCCCCGTGGATAACGATCCCTCTTTCCCCAAATAATTTTCCACACGCTTAGACATCATGACCGTGCATGGTACGGGTACAATTCCAAAAGCGCAAAATTAAATTTTCAATTTGGGAGGTTTGCAACCCATACGTTTGATTCACCAGGGCCAACGAGGTTGAATTATATATCTGACATCATTTATAGTAGATACAGCAAACTTAACTGGAGCCAATATGAAAAGCCTTTCTCTCAGCCTCGTTATGTCTCTGTTTCTTTCTTCCACACTCTGGGCTCAAGGTCCTGATGGAGCAGACCAGCGGAAACTACTACGAACCGGACAATTGGTATTGGAAGAAATTCAGAATTCTCCCGACCGAAAAATCCCGACGGTATTAATCTCAAGAGCCAAGGCCATCATTGTTTTTCCAACAATGGTAAAAGCTGGCTTTTTTATTGGAGCACGTTATGGTAAAGGTTTTGTTTCCGCACGTTCCAAAGACACCGGTGAATGGGGCGCACCTTCTTTTCTCTATACCGCCGGCGGCAGTTTCGGGTTTCAGTTTGGAGCAGAAGCGGTTGACCTGATTCT
>WAHY01000004.1:80970-83870 GCA_009873635.1 Nitrospinota bacterium | reverse complement strand
CACGTTATGGTAAAGGTTTTGTTTCCGCACGTTCCAAAGACACCGGTGAATGGGGCGCACCTTCTTTTCTCTATACCGCCGGCGGCAGTTTCGGGTTTCAGTTTGGAGCAGAAGCGGTTGACCTGATTCTGCTGGTCATGACACAAAGAGGATTGGAAGGGTTGCTCAGTGAAAAATTCACTTTGGGTGGAGACATTGCTATCGCGGCAGGTCCTGTTGGCCGTCACGCTGAAGCGTCCGCCGATATATTCATGCAAGGTGAAATTTATTCCTATTCCCGCAGTAAAGGTATTTTTGGAGGGGTATCTTTGAAAGGGACCATTATTTCTTCCGACCTGGATGCCAACCAGGCTTATTATGGTCAGCCTCTGACAGCTGAAAATATTTTGATTACCAATCAGGCAGTGAAAATTCCCGAATCAGGAAAACAATTCATCAAAATCTTCAATCATCTGGCTCCATACAAAAAAGATAAATAACAAAAGGGAATAGCTAAAGAAACGTTTGGACCGTTTTATGATCCCGGTTTTTGTGCAAAGAATCATCGGTAGCACCGATCATTTCCACCAGGATATTATCTTTTCCAAAGGAAAGTATTATAGAGGGGGCTTTCTTTCTCAAGACAGGTTTTATGTCTTTACCTTTCAGGATGGTCGGAAGGGAACGCTCTGTTTTCAGGTTGATAGTTTTTAAATCCATATCTATATCACCAAATACGATGTTGGCGATTTCGCTGATCAGGTCACCTATTTCTTCGCTGTTGCTGTCCATTTCAACACCCACAAACTTCGATGAAATTTTTCTAACAGAATACTACCCTTTTCTATTGCACCCGGGCCCTGATTTTTGCGCTAAGAGTATCGAGCGTGATGACAACTATTGCTATAGCCAGCAAGGCTGTTCCTGCTTCATTATATTTAAGAAGGTTGATCCATTGCTGCAATAAAAACCCAATCCCTCCACCACCTACAAATCCGATAATGGTAGACATGCGCACATTAATATCCCAACGGTAAAAACTTAATGCCATAAACTGAAGGATCACCTGTGGCAGGACACCAAAATAGATCACCTGAATTGGTTTAGCTCCAACAGATGTGACAGCCTCTACCGGACCCGGGTCAACGCACTCGATCTGTTCCGAAAATAATTTCCCTAAAGCGGCAACAGAATGAACCCCTAATGCCAGCACTCCCGCAAACGGTCCTATTCCCACCCAAACCACAAAAAGGATAGCCATGATCAATGGCTCTATGGATCGCAATACATTCAAACCTGTACGCACTACATAATATATAAAGGTGCCGATCCGACTTCCCGTCATAAGGTTTCGTGCTCCTAGAAAGCTTATGGGCACAGCCACCAGCACACCAAAGGTTGTTGCCATTAACGCCAGGAAAACAGTCTCAACCATTTTTTCAAAGGTTAGACTTAGGGTTTCGCTGGCTTGCCATCCCCCCTCATCCCAGCTTATTACTGCTTTAACAACCTGGCGCAAACCGCGCGCGCTTGGGGGAACAGTGATGTCTTTATTAAACTCACCCGACGAATCAGTACTGAACGAACCCAGTGGAAACTCCTGCTCTATAGCGTTGACCCAATACAGACTGCCATACTGTTCGGGTTCGAGGCCGATACCCTGTACGGATAGACGGTCCGAAATTTCACCTGAATAACTGGATAAAATCAGTCTAGGTCCTGTACTTTCAGTCAACTTGGGGGTATCGTTACTCTGGGATAACAAAAATGGAACTTCAACAACTTGTGTTTTTTTGTCGCGAGTGAAAAGGTCAGGTTGCGCCAGTTCCCTAACAAGGGGTTTTACAAGATGGAAATCGCGAAACAATTCCCCCACCTCTATTTCTGTCACCTTCCAACCGTAGCTGTACACCATTAAGACAGCAAGAAGAATAACAAAACGTTTTGTCTTCATATATCCATCCTGAATGCTATTTCTTATATTTTTCAGCTAATAAGAGGTTCATACAACCAGGAGATTCTTGCCTTACTAAAAGCTATTGAGCATCTAAAGCCACACTGGTCAGCCAAAGCAGCCAGAGCCCGGCAAAAAGGACCGCAGCATTCAACTTTACTGATAAGGAATGCAATGTTTTGAAGCGGGATTCAAGGGCAGGCTTTTCATCTTCGGAGGAATCTTTTATTTGTTCTTTGAGGACTTTAGCTTTTGGATTCACACCCAATCCCGCACAAACTGAACCAGCCATCATGATACCCCAGGCACACCACATGAGACCTTCAGGCTTGTTAAACAAAAATGTCAGCAGGATCAAACCACCGCACACATAACCAACCATGTAATACCGGGGAAAAATGATACCGACAATTTCACCGGCTTTTTCACGCTCAAGAGTTTTAAAAACTACAGGCGCGACAAAAAAAGAAAAAAAGATAATGCTGCCAATCCAGCAAACCAGACTGAGCAGATATATAAAGTTTAATAAAGAAGACATTTACATTCCCGGACCTGCCTATTTGGAATTATCGAATATTGAAATTTCTTCAATAATTTTTTGAGCCGCTTCTCTTGGGTCTTCAGCATTACGAATAGGCCTGCCAACAACAATCATATCTGCCCCATCCCTTATTGCCTGAGAAGGTGTCGCGATTCGGCTTTGATCATCACCTGAAACACTCGCCCATTCCGGGCGTATGCCTGGCACTACAATTTTGAAACTTGTTCCGCATTTCTGCTTGACCACCTTTGCCTCTTCCCCTGAACAAACCACCCCGGCACAACCTGAGTTTTGTGCACGGACAGCGCGATCCAAAACCAGGGCCGCGGTGTTGATGTCCTCACGAATTCCAAGATTTGCCAGTGAAGAAGCACTCGTGCTTGTTAACACTGTTACAGCCAGCACTTCCAGTCCTGATTTTTTTAC
>WAHY01000004.1:34053-80872 GCA_009873635.1 Nitrospinota bacterium | reverse complement strand
GCGGACAGCGCGATCCAAAACCAGGGCCGCGGTGTTGATGTCCTCACGAATTCCAAGATTTGCCAGTGAAGAAGCACTCGTGCTTGTTAACACTGTTACAGCCAGCACTTCCAGTCCTGATTTTTTTACTTCCTGTGCTGTTGCAAGAATTTCTTCTCCCTCTGTAGAGTGGATGGTAATGTATCGAACCCCCAGTTTTTCTGCTGAACGCAAAGCGCCTTTCACCGTAGCGGGAATATCGTGAAGCTTGAGATCGAGAAATATGTTTGCATCAGATTGTTCCCGGATCATTTTTACGATATCAGGTCCTTCACTTATAAAAAGTTCCAGACCTATCTTGAAACAGCCGACCACACCTTCCAACAAACGCACATAACGCTCTGCTTCCTTTTTTCCTTGAACATCAAGGGCAAATATCAACCGGTCTTGTGGAGTCATTACATTTATAAAAAATTAGTGTGAAGAAGCCTGGTAATGCTCATTGTTAATGATGAAAAACACTCTCGGGATAACGGGTCATAACCGATTGGTCTTTGATGTCTAAGTTTTCCGAGTCAAATTCCTGCCCGGTCAGTTCTTTATACATCATTAAAGGAACGTTTCCACCAGCATTAATAGTATGAACATAACCACTGCCGAAACGAAGGTTCACATCGGTAAGATAAAATAATTCTCCATCCTTGAAACCCTGAATTGTACAGGGTCCCGTCAAACCCAGTTTTGCAACCAAAGCCTGAACCCTTTCAATGATTTTCTTGTCCATATTGATACGACTGACCATAACCTCACCACCTCGAACTGCCAAACGTTCGCGCGGAACGACCAAACCGGGTTCACCCTCCTTGCCGCAAAATACATCGACACTGAATTCCTGCCCAGTAATCCGTTTCTGAAATACATGGTCCGGGCATTTATGCGTGTAATATTTCAGCTCATCAATGTCTTCAATCACAAACAGGTTTTTACTACCCTCCCCTCGACGCGGTTTGGCTATAAGAGGAAACGGGACTCCTGTTTTTCCCGCCAAGAAGGTTGGAGGCGTCTCAAAACCTTCATTGCTTAAGAACTCAAAAAGTTTCCATTTATCATGACAAATATCGATAGCTCTATCATCAGGAATCCATAACCGACGATTTTCAGCCTCCAGTTCGTTTCGATGCTGAGCAATAAACTCTATCGATTTATTGGTCAACGGTACCAATGCGCAAACGTTTGCAGTCTCACAAAGTTCAAGAACAGCCCTTAGACATTGCGGGTCGGAAAACAACGGTATCACTTCAGAATGGTCGGCTTGTCTTAAAGAAGGTGAAAGAGGATCACTATCTGCGCAAATCGGCTCTATAGGCGGCTTCGCATCCTGAAAGGCCTTGACCAGGGAAACCCGCCAATGTGAAGCCAGGAAAAGAATTTTCAAAGTTTCCATATTAACAAGTTTCCGGGTATCTAATAAGTTGCCAAATGCCCAATATGATTGAGAATCTTTGCAGATGCCCCCCAGATTCTATGATGCCGAAACCAATACATCACCCCTTCATCGGAAGGTTTGCTACCAACGTCTCTTTGTTGCGTTGCAAGCAAGGTTGTAAAGGGCATCTCCAAAACTTCTCCCACCTCACTTTCGGCAGGTTCATATTCAGGAGCCGACTGTAAGACTGAAACAAAAGGGGTGATTTCAAACCCTAACCGGGTATTAACAATCGGTAACTGGCCCAGAACATTTTCCAGTTCAATCTCAATATCAAGCTCCTCCCTCGTTTCCCTTAAAGCCGTGGACAAAAGGTCTTCATCCTGATCTTCCTCAAACACTCCGCCCGGAAAACTCACCTCACCCGCGTGATATCTAAGGTGCATGGCTCTACGCGTCATCAACACATGGGTTTTATTATTCATGGGATAAAGCATAACCATTACGGCCGCCCTTTGCGGGTGAGCCCGGGTTGTTTCCCTTACAAGAGGAAAGTTGCTCTTCAGCTTTTGTTTTATCAAGAACAGATCCATCTTTGTCCCAGTATTCCTACCAGACCGTTTTATATTCTTCTATATCGAATCCTACGGTGATTTTATCTTTATCCACAGCGATCGGTCTTTTAATTAATTTACCATTTGAGGCTAACAAATCTATGGCCTGGCTTTCAGTCATAGTTGGCAGCTTATCTTTAATTTTTAACTCACGGTACTGAACGCCGCTTGTATTAAACAACTTTTTCATTCCTTTGGCCTTTATCGCAGCTTTAAGAACCTGCCTGGATGGCGGCTTTTCTGTAATATCTATGAGATCAAATTTGATCTTTTTGTCTTCAAGATAACGAATCGCTTTGCGACAGGTCCCACATTTATTATACGAGAATAGTTTCATCTATGAACCTCCACGGGTAACTTGAATATCTAAATCCTTTGAACAAACAACATCTATGAAATATTGGTCAATATTCCCCCACCCAATTGCACAATATGTTGTGGGCATGGATTTCGAGTATACCAAACATGGTATAATTTCACTTTACAATATCATAGGATTGGGATAACCTTCCCCGAAGAATATGCGAATTTAAGATCCGATAATCTCTGGAGCTCCATCAAGTATGTACCTGAAAAACTTAGAGCTAGAAGGTTTTAAATCGTTTGTCGACCCCACAAATCTGGAGTTTAGAAACGGTTTCACTGCCATAGTCGGCCCCAATGGTTGCGGAAAAAGCAATGTTTCAGATGCTATTCGCTGGGTCATAGGAGAACAGCGGTCCAAAACTTTACGCAGCACACGCATCACGGACCTCATTTTCAATGGTAGTAACAGCCGAAAACCAGTAAATAGAGCGGAAATCTCACTCACTTTATCCAGCGTGCCTGCAGGAATACGGATAGCCGGTGTCCCCAATGTAGCTGAGGATGTCAAAGTCACCCGCTGCTACCATCGTTCAGGCGAGAGCGAGTTTTACATCAACCAAATTCCCTGCCGCTTGAAGGATATCACGGATTTCCTGATGGACGCGGGTATCAGCCCAAAGGTTTTGACTATTATCGAGCAGGGTCATATTCAGGATATTATCATTTCCAAACCCGAAGAAAGGCGCATCCTGATTGAAGAAGCTGCGGGAATCCTTAAGTTCAAGCATCGCAAAAACGAAGCAATTCGCAAGCTCGAAACTTCAGGGCAAAACCTGGAACGTGTGGCAGATATTGTCCAGGAACTGGCTCGTCAGGTTGAGTCGTTAAAACGTCAGGCCGCCAAGGCAGAACGGTATAAAAAATTTAAAGCCGAAGCCAAGGAACTGTCACTCAAGCTATTTTCTATCAAAGTTCGTCGTTACCAATCCCAGTTAGAAGCTATAGAGACAGAGTTAGAAGAACAAACTAAAAAGAAAACCGAGTGGAGTGCCCGCCATTCCACCTTTGACAACCAGATAGCTCAACTCAATGTAGAAATCGAAGAGTCAATAAACCAGTTGAATGAGACCCGTGAATCCATTCATCACCTGAACTCCCAAATAGGAAGCAGTGAACAAAGCATCACATTTAAAAAGGAACAGAAGTCTGAAGCCGAAGCGGATATTGAATCTGCTACAAAAGAGATTTCCAAAATGACAGGGGAAATTGATGACCTGTCAAAACAGATTGAAAGCGAAAGAATAAATCTTTCTTCCACCTTGAAGAAAATCAACGAGCAGGAAATTGTGCTCGAACAGCGCAAAACGGATGACCAGGAAAAACGGGAGGCTGTCCAGAAAATTCAGGAGCTGGTTTTAAATGGAGAAAGATCGGTTCACAGCCTGTTCCAGCAAACAGCGCAATCTAAAAACCAGATGACCGCACTCGATACACGCATCCAGGGTTTGGAAAATAGTCAGAACAAACTCATTTCGGAAAAAGAGGATGTCTGTTCCCAAATCAAGGAAAACCAGTCAACACTTGAGAATAGAAAAATTGAACACCAGCAGAAAACCGAAGAACTTGAGCGATTAAAAGAAAGGCAAAAGGCGTTACGAGAGGAAACAAGCCTCTATTCTCAACAGCTTCAATCAGAAATCGACAGCCACACTTCCAGAAAAGAAGACTATTTTCATAAAGCTTCCCTACTGGGCTCACTGGAAAAACTGAGGAACCAGTTTGAAGGATTTCATGCTGGGGTTAAATCCTTAATGAACGTCCAGAGCGGTGAACGCATTTCCGGTCTTCGCGAAGTTTTGGTCGATGTTCTTCAAACTCCGCAAGAATATGAAATGGCGATCGAAACAGCTCTGGGGGAAAAACTCCAAAGCGTTATTGTCAACACCCATTCTGATTCAATGGAAGCCATCGGCTACCTTAAGAATCATCACTCAGGAAGAGGTTTATTCGCTCCTCTCAACCCAAAGTCAATCCCTTCTGAGCCTCTTTATATGAATGGCACACAGGGTATTGTGGGTAAAGCTCTAAATTTTATCGAATGCCAGGAAGAGTATCGTCCTGTTATTGAATTACTTTTAAAAAATGTAGTCATCGTTCAAGACATGGATGTTGCGCTGCATTTGCATCAGAAGCCGGAGTTTCATGGAACCGTTGTAACATTAAACGGGGATATGATCGACCCAAACGGTTTTGTAACAGGGGGCTCAGAAGAAAATGACTCCTCCGGACTTCTAGCCAGAAACCGCGAAATAGAATCCCTCACCAGAAATGTTGAGAATGCCAGGGATGAATTAGATGCCTCACAAAAAAATATCGAAAGCAAAAAAGAAAGCCTTTCGCAGTTTGAAGATAAACTGAGACAACTGGACCAGGAAACTCATTCAGCCGAGATCGCAGCGAACAATGTATTGCGCGACCTGGAGCAATCGCATAAAGAAGCCGAGAAGTTGGAAAACAGGCTTGCTGCTATTGAAGAGGAAATCGCAGCCCTGGGTATGGAGAAAGAAAAACTGGATGATGAAAAATCTTCTCTGGCAAAGCTGTTGGAGTCTGCTGAACAAAAAAGAGCCGCGGAAGAAGAACTTTTATCAGGCCACAGGGAAGAACTGGAGCAGAGCCGTACCAGCCTTGAAGAAATTTCTTCAGAAATCAGCCAACTCAAAGTCCTGATCGCTTCACTGATAGGTCGAAGGGAAAACACGCTCACCGAAATAAAACGGCTGGAACTTCAACAGCAAAATATAAAACAGCATATAGAGAAGCGTGAATCCGACCTGGTTTCCAATAATAAAAGAATTACGGAAATTGACGGAGAAGTTTCAACCCTGGAAGAAAGTATTATTAAACTTAGCCGGGAGAAAGACGGATTGACAGAGACCGCCGTCCGGGAAGAAGAATCCCTGCGGCAAAAGGAAGAAGACCTGAAAGAAAAAGAACAAGACATACGGGAACTTTCCAGAAAAATCCAGGAGATCACAGAAACCCTGTCCCAGATAGAGGTGAAACGATCGGAGAACCGCCTGCAAATTGTCCACATTGAAGAACGCGCTTATGAAGACTTTAATGCAACACGGGATGAGCTGAAGTCGGCTTACGACGAAACCGTTGATGAAAACAAAACGGAAGAGGAAGTCAAAGAGCTGAAAGAAAAGATTGCAAGATTAGGCGAAGTCAACCTTGCCGCGCTTTCTGATTTTGAAAAAACCAACGAGCGATACACCTTCCTGAAAAAACAGCAAGACGACCTTGCGGAGTCCATGGAGCTGCTTCACTCGACCATCGAAAAAATAAACCAGACTACCAAACAGCGGTTTCTTGATACATTTGATATGGTGAACGAAAATTTCAAAGAAATTTTTGCCCGGCTCTTTCAAGGAGGAAAGGCAAACCTGACGCTGGTCGATGAATCCAACCCTCTTGATACAGGAATTGAAATCACCGCCAACCCGTTTGGTAAAAGTCTACAAAGTCTTGCTTTAATGTCCGGAGGAGAAAAAGCAATGACTGCGATCGCCCTGATGTTTGCTGTATTCAAAGTCCGGCCCAGCCCCTTCTGCCTTCTGGACGAAGTGGATGCCCCGCTGGATGAGGCGAATGTGGTACGTTTTCAGGAAATGCTTAAAGAAATGGCTGTCAACACACAGTTTATTATCATCACCCATAACCAAAAAACCATGTCTTTCGCCAACGCGCTCTATGGCATAACCATGGAAGAACAAGGTGTTTCCAAAGCCGTTTCCGTTCACTTCAATTAACCCTCCGCTGACACCAGTTCGCAATACCTTTTCTTACTTCCAGCCGCCCGCAGGAAATAATTTTAGCGAATTATCATCTTCAGCCCCTTAGCGCTATAGTCAATTGGACTCAAGCAAAGTGGATGGTATAATCTTCGCCAACTTCTATAAATGGGCGGATTATGGCAGAAGCAAAAGACATTGATGATAGCCTGGAGTTTCTCCGACATTTTGAAAAATATACGGAGAACCCGGACTTAGGCTCCCTCATACGAGAAAAGCTGAGTCTTGATAAAAAATCTCTGGATCTCCTGGGTTGCCAACTGAAAGGTGACGACTTCAAGATAATTTCTGAGGCCTCCCCTCTTAAATCACTTTCTTTTCTCAATCTTGAACAAACAGGTCTGAATTCTTCCGGACTGCAACCGCTCAGCACCTCTGATTGTTTTCGCAATCTGGAAAAACTTTCACTGGCGAACAACAACCTTGATGACGAAGCCTTGTTCTTCCTTTCCAAGTGCCGGGCATTAACAAAACTTAAGAACTTGAGTTTGTCCAGCAACGAGATCAGTACACTTGGCGCAAAAGTTCTTTCGCTGACTGAAGGAATGAACAACCTTGAATGCCTTAATTTTTCCTATAACCGTTTAGAACCGCTCGGCATCAAATCACTTGCAGACTCAAAGCTTGGTCGACAATTAATAGATATCAACCTTCGTGACACGGGAGTTGGCGATGAAGGCTTAAAGCTTTTAACGCAGGTACCTCCCCTTGAAAAAATAAACAAGATTGATCTGTCTGATAATGGGTTGACTTACGAAGGAATGGAAGCTCTGGCACGATCTGATGTGTTTCCCGGTATTAAAACATTGATCCTCAACAATAATCACATTGGTGATGATGGAGTTTACGCCATGGCAGAGTCTGCCATGTTTGAAAACCTGGAAACACTCGTTATGCACAATAACGGATTGACAACCGACAGTGCCATTTCGCTGTCTAACTCCAAATCAATCACCAAACTTAAAGCACTCGATCTAAACAATAACGATCTTCGTGCTGATGGGGTCGAGGCTTTAGTTGGTTCAACAAATATGAGAGGGATGGAAAGCCTTGATCTTGGCGAAAATAAAGTTGGCCAGGAAGGCGCAAAGGCCTTGGCTCAATCTCCCCATTGCGCAGGATTGAAATATTTAAGGCTGAATAATAATAATATTTCAGACCAGGGAGCTTCAGCGCTGGCTAACTCTAAAACACTGACTCAACTGGAATCATTACATCTGGAAAATGAAAACTGGATTCACGCGCAGGGTATCAAGGCAATGGCTGAGTCCAAAAACCTGTCCAGCCTGCGCCACCTGGTACTCGCCTTAAATGTTATTGGTGATGAAGGCGCCATTTATCTTGCTAACTCCAAGCAGCTGGCAGGACTGCATTCTTTAAATGTAGCGGGTAACAAGCTGAGCCCTAAAGGTGAAGATGCGTTGCAAAAATCCACGGTGCTGACTAACCTGCAAGTTCTCGAAATTGTTTGAAAAGTTGATACTTCCCTTACTTTTTCCTTAAATATTGGTCTGTCTATATTTTATAAAATGGCTGCGTAGTCTATTGATTTTCCCTGCTCAGGTGTTACATTTATAATCGACATGTAACTCTTATGACTGGGTTTCAGGATGAGTAGCTTACGGCAGTCTATCATTGATTCTATAAGTTCTTCCTTTGATGAAGAGTCTGATCTACTGGAAACAATTAAGGGGCTGGTAGAAAAAGAAGGGGAAGAAGTTTATCCAACTCTAATCAATATATTGACCCACCTGGAATTCGATGCGAATGATGCCAAAGCTAATTGGGATCGTATCCTCGCCCACCGCGATCTACTAGAAACAAAACTTGACAGGCCTGTCAAATTGATCACCGCAATGTGCGACTATTTCTGTGATGTTTCAAACACAATGACAACCCCAACAATGATCGAGTTGAATCTATTGGAAGAAACAAGAAAGTCTTCACGCTCTGATGGATTAACCGGATTATTTAACAGGCGATTCTTTGATGAAGCCCTTGAAGGAGAAATGAAACGGGCTCAAAGGTATGAAGGAAGCTTTTCTCTTATATTTTTTGATCTCGATAATTTTAAAAAGTTGAATGACACATATGGTCATCAGGCTGGAGACATGACCCTGAAGAAAACAGCAGAAATCATGTTAACAGAAAAAAGAACCGAAGATCTTGCCTGCAGATATGGTGGAGAAGAACTGGTTCTCATCCTCCCGGAAACGACCAAGGTCAATGCACTTGTAATTGCCGAGCGCATTCGCCAAAAAATAGAAGAACTGGAACTCGTATTTGAGGGAAAACAATTTAGCGTGACATCAAGCGGTGGGGTGGCTTCTTATCCGGCAGATGCCAAGGATGTCAAAACATTACTCAACATGGCCGATGTCGCCCTTTATCAGGCCAAAGAAAATGGTAAAAATAGAATTGTGCTTCATAATACGGACAAGCGTCATTATATACGGGTAGATTTCGCCGGAGATGTTCAAATCAACAAAATAGATCAAGAGCGCAGCCAAGTTACCGCGCAAGGAAAAAATTTCAGCCGTTCGGGTTTGCTTCTGGAAAGCCCGGTTCCCATTGACATCGGTACTCGGGTAAAAGTAAAGCTTGCGGACCAGAAACTTGATACGCCAATTACCATGAAAGCTGAGGTAGTTCGATTAGAGAAATTTGACTCCCATTATGACATTGGAATCTCGTTTCTTGAGTTTAACGATATCAGTGGAAATGAACTGGCGAATGCCCTGACCAAATCCCTGTTACCTTCCAGATAAGTTACTATAATTTTTAAATTAAAAACTAAGGGCGGGTGGCCAACAAGTTAAAAGTATTTTGTGTTCCCAATATTCGGTTTGCTATCCAGGAATGGAACCCATAACGCCGGGCACAATATTTTTCAACCCGGGAAACCTCTAATCCTTCTTTACGAAGAATGTCTTCAACCTGCTCAGGATCAATACCTCCAAACTGTCTCTGGTAATCAGAGTGATGGTACTCGTCATCCAGGATAGAGATATTCTTCACCTTCATCACCAGGTGATATAACTTTTCATCAAACCAGGAAAGCGCACGATGCATGGCAAATTTCATCGGAGAGTGAATGTCCTGTTTGAGAGGTTCAAAAAATACCAGTAATTTTTTTCCTGAAGAAAGCCTTTTACAAACCTGGCGCAACACAAGTTCATAATCATAGAGATGATGTAAAATTGCTGACAAGACGACCACATCAAATTCGTCCTGATTTTTAGATAAAAAATCCTCAGCATCTCCCACCACCAGGCGGGCCTTTTGTTTCATGGCTGACGGAATAGACTCCTCAAACGCCTGTAACATTTCGCGCGATAAATCCACTCCGGTCACATGAAAACCCTGCGATAAAAACTCCAAAGACAGATAGCCTGTCCCACAGCCCAGATCAAGAATTTTCGAGTCGGGTTTCAGGGTGGCGGCGATCTCATTCACAACCTTATCTAAAATGGCGCTCTGGAAAAAATTGGTCTGCTCAGGATGGCGTGATAGATATAACCGATTCTCCAGGGCATGAACCCTTCGGTTTTCTTCCAGCACTTTTTCCCTGGTGGCAAAAGATGTCATTGCTGAGTCCATCAGGGAACGAGCTCCTCAAAAAAGAATCGCTTTTTTGTTTTCGATGTTTGACACTCATTGCAATTAATACAAACATCAGGGAACTCTCCCCTTTCATGCTGTGCACGTAATCTTTCAATTTCCCGACCTTGCCACAAGTCTTGAACGCAGTCATGAACAGCATTCCCCAGTTTCAAAGTTGCGTTGTAATCCACACAACAGGGGATCACCGTTCCGTCCCACAGCACCACAAGCTTGCCATAATCTTTGCCAAAGGGTTCCGGGCAGGGTTCCTCTCTTGGACTTTGGACCAGTTTAGGCTGGGTTCGCACATGGTCAACGATAGATTCCCAATGCTCAATAAACGAATCCACATCTTTCTGCGTTTCTTCTTCGACAGTAAAGACCACACCCATGCCCAGTCCAGGCCGTCTTTGATCTTTTTCATTTTTAAGTTTGAGAATACTCTTTTCTATCTTATCAAGTTCAACACCTCGTATCTTCTTAAACGTCTCGGCGGAACCATCAATGGAAAAACGGATGATATTAAGGGGGCTGTCAATAATTTTTCCAATCATTTTATCCGTCAGCAATGTCCCGTTGGTATTCATAACGATATACTTGACACCTGCATTGTGTGCATAGTCAAACATCCTGAAAATATCTTTATGCAGCAAGGGCTCTCCCCAGTTATGCATGCATAGATGTTCCAGGTCAGGGCAATCATCAATGACTTTTTTGAACAGATCAAAGTCCATGAAACCTTCGCTCCGTGTCATACCTTCTGTCACAAAGCAAAACGTGCAACGCAGGTTGCAGGTATTGGTCGGCTCGATGATTAATGAAGTAAGAGGTTTTACACGCATTATTCAAGCACCTTTTCAACGATATAGTCCGGGCGCTCCTGGATCTGCTTATGGACACGTCCGAGATATTCTCCCAGAAACCCTATCGACAGGAGCTGAACTCCGGCAAAAAAAGCAAAAGCCGCTGTAAGAACAACAAACCCATCATATAAAATTCCATTGACGATTCGCTGATACAAAAGAAAAGTCATCATCAGGAACCCGATAAGTGCACCAAACAGTCCCATATAAGTCACCAGCCTGAGCGGAAAGTTGGAATAACCCGTAACCAGGTCCCATGAAAGTTTTATCAATGTGAGAAAACTGTATTTGGTCTCGCCTTTTTTTCGCGCGTGGTGTTCGACTTCAACCTCTACGCTGGGCAATCCCATCCAACTCATCAGGACAGCCATGTAGCGTGACCGATCCTGACATGCTTCAATTTTATCTATCACGCTGCGACGCATTACACGAAACGAACTCAGGTTCAGCTGTACTTTTTTTCCAAAAAGTATCTGCCCGAATCCTCGCAGAAATTTCGAACCCATGACTCGCAGTAAACCATCCCGGCGCTTTTTATGAACAGTGGTGACCAGGTCAACATCATCCGCCAATGCGTCGAGCAGTTTAGGAATTTCCTCTGGTGGATTTTGCAAATCTGAATCGAGTTGGACTATTATCTCTCCACGACTCAATCTAAATCCGGCAAGCATGGCGGACTGTTGGCCAAAGTTTCTCGTCAATCGAACCAGGCGAACTACTTGATTGGCCTCTCTAACACGATTGAGTTTTTCAAATGATCCATCATCACTGCCATCATCCACAATCAGGATTTCGTATGAACGCTTCAACCCATCACCTACACATATCAGGCGCGAGCATAACTCTTCAATCAAGGGCTCCTCGTTATACACAGGAACGACAATAGAAATTTCAGGGTTCTTATCCATATCCGGTATCTCCGCCATTAACGGCGAATCGATTCCTTCCACAATATCAACCGGTTCCTGCCCGGTGGAAAGCTGGTGCTGAACAACCATTTTCTTTGACCTTCGCAAACTCTACACGTTTAACCTTACGTTCAGTAACGGCCTCACCCTCCAACGCGGAGGTCCCAATATACTCAGACTGGCAACAACCCAGACAGCCGGGGAAAATTCCCTCCTCCTTCAGTTTTTCCCGGAAACCACGAATCCGATCAGACTGCCAGGCCGGTGAACGATTTCCATCAGCAACATTTCCTACCCTGTAATGCGGGCAACTGAAAACATCTCCATAAGCCGAAAAAGCCACCTTGGTCCATGGAATATAGCAACGGTAATCCCGGTAGGAGCTTCGATTGCTGTAGTAGCGCACTATCTCATCGATCGTTATATAGTTCGGTGAAAACCTCAGCTGGGTCTGGTTTCTTCTGCCAGCCTCCTGCAACAATTCCAACTGTTCCCGCAAAACGTTCGGATCAATTTCTTCAACCGGCATCGTGGGCCGCTGCAAGTGGTGATCCTGGTCATAATCCTTGCCATGCCAGTAAGTGGCCGGACTGCTTAAAACATAGTTAGCAACGTTGACCCCCAGCTTGTTGGAATATTCATACAATGGAACCAGTTCCCTGACATTTGCCCGGTTGATCACACACGTTACGTGAATGAGGGGGAATCTTGATTTCAGTTCCTTCCGTTTCGCCACCAATCTCTCCAACCCCTGAGTTGTTTTTCTAAAAGATCCCGGAACGGTGGTGATGCTATCGTGCAATGCTTCTGCTCCTTCTAAAGAAACTCCCATGTAAAACAGCCCGGAACCCCAGGTAGACTTCAATCTCAACCGCATGAGATCATCCACAACTTTTTCGCTCAACGTGGTTCCGTTGGTGATGATATGAACTTTGTGCCGCCTCGCCGCGAACTCAAGAATTTCCATGAAATCACTTTTCATGAACGCCTCACCTCCGGTGAAAGTGATCAGCGAAAAACGGGGGAGTTTGGAAATCGCTTTTTTCACTTCCTCACTCGACATCTCATTTTTATAAGAATGGTTCGTTTCCGTTTCATCAATGATCTCCAGGTAATGGCACATGTCACAACGCAGGTTGCACCGATAAGTCACTTCAAAAAATGCCTGCACCGGAGGAAAGGAAGACCGCGGCATCAGATAAAACGGCAGGAACGAATAAAGACGCGGCAATATTTTTTGCAGAAATTTAAAATCAATCATAATTAAAACCCTATGAACAACCTGAACTCAAAGCTTCATGCTGATTCAAAATATCCAGACTCCGCTCACCACAATTGAACAATAAATCAATTGTGGACATCTGAGGCACAAAGCCGGGATACCTTTGCGGATAAACAGGGTGTTCATATTTCTGATATTCCAGCTCAATACCCTGGTTCGAAAAATCCTCTTCCAATATATAATCTTTAGCCGCTTCACCACTCAAATAATGGGTCGCTCCCAGTTCCCGGCAAATCGAAAGGAGTCTCTCTGTTTTTTCTCCTGTGATATTCATATTGGATGAACGCAGTAGCGGAGTTTCAATGCCAATTTCTTCTTTAAGAAAACTTATCGTTTCCAGGCAAATGTCGAACAAAAACGTCCATTCTTTCTCATATATTTTCTGGCACCTCGGAAAATAGTTTTCAAAAAATTGCGACTTGCAATAATGCTGTCGCAAAGTCTGCAAATGTTTTTTCCGCCATGCCACAGAATTATCGATGCGTGTCTCAATGAGGCTTTGCGAAAATTTGTTTTTCTGCTGAACCGGCACCGTCAACCATGCCCAACCGTCATTCACCCTGACCCGGTTCCTGTTTCTCCAGTCCCGACGGGTATACTGGACATCATCCAGCAGAACAAATTTGTCGGCACGGCTCATCTGCTCAAAAAATCCCAACCACGGCAGATAAGAAGGTTGAAGAATTGTGATCCGCATTACGCTTGCCCTTTGGGAGCCCAAAGCTCTTTCATCCACAGAGTCCGTTCCCACCATTTTCGATTGTTATCATAAAACTCAATGGTGCGTTCGAGACCCTCATCCAAACCTGTTGTTGATTGCCAACCCAGGCATTCGCGGGATCTGTTAACAGAAGATATATGCCGGGTCACCTGCCCGGGTCTGTCTTCAATGAATTGCAATAAACTTTCAGGCTTGTTCATCAACTTTAATATTCTTCTGGCAATTTCAACCACAGACGTGTCTACCCCGGTTCCCAGGTTGATCGTTTGACCAATCACCCGGTCACGGTCCACATGCAGAACCCTGTCCAACGCCTCACAAGTATCTTCCACAAACATCCAGTCGCGCGAGCTTTTGCCATCACCATGAATGGTCAACGGCTGGTCCTGCAATGCGCTGACAATAAAATTAGGAATGGCCTTTTCGAGATGCTGACACGGACCATAATTATTAAACGGGCGAATGATGACCGCCGGCAGGTCGTAAGTTTTCATGTAAGAATAAATCAACCTGTCTGCGCCGGCTTTCGCCGCAGCGTATGGACTCATCGGGTTTAACGGATGGTCCTCATCCATCGGGTCCGCCACAGCCGTGCCATACACTTCTGAAGAAGAAATGTGCACAAACAACTCGACCGGATTGTTCACAATGGCATTTGCCACCACCTGAGTGCCGATTACATCGGTCTCAAAGAAAATAGCATTGTCGTAAATCGAGCGGGTCACGTGCGACTCCGCCGCGAAATGCACCACTATATCCGCCTCTGAAACCAGCTTGCCGACAATGTCGGGATGCGTGATGTTGCCGTGATGAAATTGAAAATGCCCGTTCGACTTCAGGCTGACAGGTATGTTGTCGAGGTTGCCGGCATAAGTCAAAGCATCCAGCAAAAGGATCCTGGTGTTCGGGTAACGGTTATGAATAAAATTGATGAAATTGCTGCCGATGAAACCCGCACCACCTGTGACCAATAAAGTTTTTTCGCCCATAGTCTCCCTGACCAGAAAAAAATCCGTTTCCCTTCCATTATATATAAGGGTCCAGTCATTCTTTACGGAAAAATAGAGGAAATCCTTGAGCGGAGAGGCCTCCGCAGGCCAAATGCATTAAGGTTTTAGAGCAAACAACCTTATTCTCGGCAAAAAGGGGCAAAATGACCCCTCTTTACCAAAGAGGGGCCGGGGTGATTAACCTTCCGGGGTGTAACCTTTTCAATAGATTATTCAGTCACTTCCACCAGCTTATTGATGGTTTTTTCAATGCCTTCGGCGACTTCCGAGATGCTTTGTCCCAGCATATAAGCCGGGGTCGAGACAATATTGTTCTGCTCATCGAAGACAAAATCCCGTGCAGAACAATCCTGGTGCGTGGTTCCCAATGTTTCCATCTTACCGCTACAGTCCTTGTCATTACCAATGGTCAGAGTGGGTTTACTGGGAGCGTCTTCATAGATTTTCGCCATCATCGCCGGGGCAATGCATAACGCCGCTTGCGGTTTTTGTTTGGCGGCAAACTCTTTCACCAGCCGCATGACTTCCGGATGCACATCGCAGTTTTCACCTTTGACCGCAAAGGTTGAGAGATTCTTGGCCGCGCCGAATCCGCCGGGGAACACCAACGCGTCAATGTCATCTGCTTTGACGGTAGCGATATCTTTAATCTCGCCTCTGGCAATGCGTGCCGCTTCAACGAGTACGTTGCGTTTTTCGCCCGCCGCTTCTTCACCCGTAAGGTGGTTGACCACATGCATCTGGTCGACATTGGGTGCCATGCACACCGCCTGGGCACCCGCACGGTCAATCGCCAAAAGAGTGATGACCGACTCGTGAATCTCCGCGCCGTCAAACACTCCGCATCCTGAAAGCACCACACCAATCTTTTTCATTATATTTCCCCCCTGAAAATTAAGAACAGAGTTTAGTTTTGAATTGAGAATTTCACCCGATTCTACCACCCACTCGGCGTGGGGCCAACTGAAAACCATAGAGAAATGAGAGTGCAAGTTATGCTTATTTGTCGTCATCGCGAGCCGCTATAAGCGGCGTGGCGATCCAGACTTTAAATTTTACATTTCTGGATTGCTTCGTCGCTATCACTACTCACAATGACGAAATACGAGTATTATTTTGTCCCACGTGAAATAGGCAGTCGCCTGTCTTTGCCGAAGGCTTTGGGGGTGATTTTTACGCCCGGCGGACCCTGCCGGCGTTTGTATTCATTAAGATCCACCAACCGCGCGATACGCGCGATTTCAGATTTGGACAGTCCCTTCACCTTGATCTGCTCCAAAGAAGCGTCTTCTTCAATATATTTCAACAGCACCGGATCAAGCAGGTCATAAGGAGGAAGAGAGTCTGTGTCCAACTGGTCGGGTCGCAGTTCTGCCGAGGGTTCTTTGGTGAGAATATTCTGCGGGATGATTTCATTCTCCCTATTCAACCAGCGGCAAAGGTCATAGACCAGGATTTTCGGCACATCTTTGATCACCGCAAACCCGCCAGCCATATCGCCGTAGAGGGTGCAATAACCCATGCTGAACTCGCTCTTGTTGCCGGTGGTTAAAACCATCCAGCCGAATTTGTTTGAGAGTGCCATCAGCAAATTGCCGCGAATGCGGGCCTGCAGGTTTTCTTCTGCCAACCCCGATTCTGCGTCCTGGAACGTTTCTTTCAAAATGTACTCATAGGCCTTCATCGCCGATACGATGGGAAAGGTCATGGTTTTTATTTTTAAATTTTTCGCAAGTTCCAGCGAATCATCAACACTGCCCTTGGATGAATGTGGGGAAGGCATCAGCACACCGGTTACATTTTCCGGCCCCAACGCGTCAACCGCCACCGCCGCGGTCAGGGATGAATCGATGCCGCCGCTCAATCCAAGGACCACCTTGGAGAATCGGTTTTTGTGAATGTAGTCACGGGTGCCCAGCACCAGGGCTGAATAGACTTCTTCCTCTTCCGATTTATTTTTGTAATCAAAGGCAGGCAAGGCGGCTGTTTTTTTAGCCTTCGACAACGAGGCCGGTGCTTTACAACTTATTATGCCTGTCGCCCTGGCTTTAACCTTTTTGGGTGACAGGGCCACATCAACATAAATAATTTCTTCCGCGAACGAGTTTGCCTGGGCGATGGTTTTTCCATCGGCACCCACCACCAGGCTGTGACCGTCGAACACCAGTTCATCTTGACCGCCTACCAGGTTGACGTAAGCTATGGGACATTTATAAGTTTTCGCGCGTTGGCCAATCATCTTCATGCGGGCTTTACCTTTTCCCTTGTGATAGGGCGAAGAAGAAATGTTGAGCAGAAGGTCTATGTGTTTGCTTAAAGACTTTCCCGGTCCCGCTTCTTCCCAGATGTCTTCGCAGATGGTGAGGCCGATTTGCACACCCTTCAAGGAAAACCGGAGCGGTTCCTCCCCTTCCGTGAAATAACGTTTCTCATCGAAGACACCATAATTGGGCAAAAGAACTTTGCGTGCGGTTGCCACATGTTTTCCATCACACAATAACGCGGCAGAATTATATAGATGCTTTCCCTGCTGTTCGGGAAACCCGACCACGGCTGTCAGGCCGCGTGTCGCCGAAGCGATTTTTTTCAGGGTCTTTTTGCTGTCTTCCAGAAAACCTTTCTTCAGCAATAAATCCTCCGGCGGATAACCAGTTACCATCAATTCAGGAAACAGCACCACCTCCGCACCCAGTTTCCGGGCCTGGGCGCATGCAGATTTCACCTTTTCGGCATTCACTTTAAAACCGCCAACAAGGGCATTGACCTGGGCCAGGGCAACGCGGATGGTGACTGTCTTCTTTGATGAAGAAGGTTTTTTTGTGGTTCGTGCCATAGAAATTAATTTTTTCGTATTTCAGTATTTTGCATTACTGTGGATTATACTATACTCCTTAACGAACCCAATCTTATCTTGTCCGGTCATGAGTGAAACTGAGTCTAACCCTGCTGAAGAGAGCATCAAGCACTCCATTCGCAAGAATGGTTTCCCTGAAAAGATTGTTCGCCTTCCTTTCAAACCTGTTTATGATTCCTGCAAGAAACACGGGACTTCGCTCTCAGACGTGCTGGACAAACTTCAGGACGAGCAGATTTTTGGGAAGATCGTTGGCAACCATGTAGAGTTTCGTTCGCGGGATAAAATCGATTTCAAGGCTCCGGAAGAAAAGGCCAAGGACGAGTTTTCCTGGATAAAGGGTGCCGCCAACCTTAAAGGATTTCAGGACGCCGCCAAGGACGCCATGGGAAAAATGACACCCGAGCAAATGGATCAGGCACGCAAGATGATAGAAGGCATGAGTGACCAGGAAAAGATGGACCTTCTAAAAATGTTCACCCAGCGTTTTGATCCAGGAAAAAAATGAAGGAATCAATATGTTGATCTTTGCTAAAGATATCGGTAAGAGGGATCACAAACATGCCCTCGAAGAGAAGTTGCCAGAGCTAAAACAGTATATGGAATATCAACGCAAATTGTTTCCTTATACAGTGGTGCGGGCGGGACTCGATCTGGCCTACAAAGAGCTCGATGACATTATGGACTTTATCGAAAACGGTTACCGACCTCCAGAAGACTCATCACGCCGGGAATACCCGACAGATGTGTTTCACTGGTATAAAACCCGCTTCCCCTGGTCATCAGCATTTATGAAAATGGAAGAGATGCATTTCGCCCTGGTCGTTCTCATCAAGGCAATGGATTCATTTCGTACCTTCGAAAAGCCTAACGCCTATCACTGGGCCGTACTATACGATTCTTCCCACAATATCATCCAGGTTTATAATGACCTGGTTCGTAACAACCCGGGCAACTCCCGCGATATTCATTTGAGCAATTCGGTGGAAGTGAACTTCGATGACTTTATCAACAACTACTGGATTGATCTGGATTTCATGATTTTTTCACAGGCCGACTACCCTCACGCCCGGCACCAGGAAAGAAAGAGTAATGTAGAAGAAGAAATCAAAGACATCATGTCAGAAGGTGTGGAGCCAATAACAGCCCTGGAAAAGCTTGATCCACCGTATCAACTAGATCCAAATACGATAAAGCTTCTCAAGCGGGACCCGGTTGAAACCCGGTTTCTAGAATTAAAAAGCGCTCCTGATACCGGCAAAGAGTTCATCAATATCTATGAGGAATATATTGATGATCCACAACATGGAAGAATGAGTGTTATCGATGCTGAGTACATTAAGAATTCTGAATATATGAAAGCAGAGACACCGACTTCATAGTTGGTTAACGAGTATAACCCAGATAACCCGATTCCGTTTTCTGTATACGTGGTGCAGCTGGTTTTTTTCGCATTTTTTTGATCGGTTTATTCAAAGTGATGGAAGCTGTATCCCCAATTTTCTTTCCACTTCTCTTTTTTCTCTTCGCGGTTTTCTGGCTGGACCGGTTCTTTCTCCTTAAGTCCTTTCTTTTGGCCACTTCCATGGCGGGCTGCCTTGTGTCTCCCCAGAAAGATTGGCTCACTTCCATTCCTTCAAACTTTCCGGCAGATCCCTCTGCTAACTCAACCAAATCAAATGATTCACTGAAAAGGTCTGCTGTGAATGGTCCTCTGGGAGAACCAGCAACATGATCTACCGGTGTCTTCTCGTAAAGTCCCTGATCCTTCAATTCGAAGATATTAAATTTCAGTTGTTGTGGTGTGGTGCCATCAGCAAGCTGACCAAGAGTCTTACCCGTACCGGGTATGAGTTCGTTACGGATATCACGCCGGGTAAACTTACAGGCTCCAGATGCTGTACAATTTGTTTTTCCGGAAATCAACCCTTCAAATGAAACCTCTACACCTCCTCCTGAATTGCTAATTTTAACAACTTCCAAATCATCATATTCGAATATGTCGACGGCTCCAGATTTTGTATTGTCTATATCTACAGATTTAACTCTCGTCTCGATGGCATTAGTCGCTCCGAACCCTGTTGCCACATCTGCAACCAGCCTGCCATTTGCCGCGTCAATATCAAGCCACGCACTGGTATTGGCTCCTAACCTAGTGGAACTGGGCGGTAAAGCTGTATCCGCATCGACCACACCTCCACTGGTCGAAGTCAACGTCACAGCCGTATCCGAGGAACTGCTGGTCTGAATCAGGCCAAGCGCAATATCTTCATCGGCAGAAAGAGCCATTGTTCCTGAACCTGAGTTAAACACAGTTCCATCTGCCATAGTCACAGCTCCTCCAGTTCCATTTTGGTCAAGATCGTTATCGGCAGTAACGGTTATTCCAGAGGAGGCAGTAAGGTCTCCTTCGGAAGTGAAAAGGATGTCATCGTCTGCCAGAAGGTTAATATTACCGCCGGCCGTTCCCGCGCCTGTCACATTCAAAGAATTATCTCCACCGACCGTTACACTGAGATCTCCACCAATGGTAGAAGAAGATAGAGTCACCGCGTTGTTGGTGGTTAAAGTCGCATCACCTGTTCCTGAAGTATTCAAGCTCACCCCGCCTGCAAACGAATTGGATGTATTGTCAAGAGTGATAGCTTGATTGGCAACATCCGTCGTAAAAGTTGATGTTCCTGTTATGGACAAAGTTCCTGTATCCGTGATCGCTCCACCCGAGTTGACGCTCAAGTTTCCGGAAGTGGACACATTTGCTCCAAAGCCCACACCACCCGTTCCCGCATCCAGAGTCAGGCTGCTGAAAGAAGAAGCCGTTGATGAAAAGTTAATTGCGCTCGCACCGGAACTCGCTACCAAGGTAAGTGGAGTAGATGTAGAAGTCACACCATCCACAGTTATTGTCCCGTTTGTTGAGTTCCCTATAGTTAAATTACTCGCTGCAATCTGATTTAAATCAGAACTGCTCAGAGAGTAATCACCCGTTCCGCTTCCAAGCCCAATAGTGTCTCCTGACTGGGAAACCAGTAGAGTGGTGCCAGCAGTACCAGAATTGATCGCTCCATCAGTATTGAGAGACAGGCTTTTAGAAGTAATGCTCAACGCATTATTGGTTGTGTTGAGAGTTTTAGAAGAATTGATCGTAAAACTTCCCGTGCCGGAACTGTTTGAATCTGAATTAAAAGTTGTTGTTCCATTGGTGGTGAGGTTTGACGATAGAGTAATTCCATCACCCGAGTTCACTACCAAGCCTTGAAAAGAAGAGTCCGTAGTTCCAAATGTAACTGATGAGCCGGAAGCCGTAGCGTTCAAAGTAAGCGTTCCAAACTGGTCGCTATTGGCAGAGAGCACTCCATCGACAGTTATATTTCCATTTGTTCCATCGCCAATGGTAAGACTTCCAGCCGAGATGTTTCCAAGCTCGGTATTACTCAGGCTCATGCTTCCTGTTGTTCCCAATCCAATTGTGTCGCCTGACTGCGAAACTAAAATAGTAGTTCCAGCGGTTCCACTGTTCATCGTACCGCTCAAGGCCAGGTCTGAGGCTGTAATGGAAAGAGTATTATTTCCGGTACTCAGTGTTGAACCATTAGTGAGGGTTCCCGTTCCATCATTATCCGTATCCGCATCAAATGTCGTGGCACCCGCAGATGTAAAGTTGTTATTGATAGTGATTCCATTGGTTGCGTTTAGATTCACAGCCCCAGCTGCGGAAATACCACCAGTGGTCGCATCCAGGCTAATAGAGCCTGCTGTTGATGTGAGCGTTACACCAGAACCCAGAGTAATTCTGTCATTCGAATTCGACGAATTATTTGAGTCTCCATCCAGAGACAGGTTCCCTGCCGCCGTGACACTACTGTTGATAGTTAATCCATTGGATCCGTTTAAAGTCAGGGCTCCCTGACCGGTTATTGTCCCACCGCTCTGACCAATTGTCAGGCTCCCTGTCGAACTAAAACTGTTGCCGGCAGAAAAAGTGATGTTGCTATTCAGAATGTTGATATCGCCCGTACCGGCTATATTACCCTGCTCCGTTCCATCAATAATCATTCCAAAACCAGATAATCCATTACCAATTCCCAAAGATTCGCCGTCTGAAACATTGATGGTGGTCGAGCCGGTACCGCTATTAATGGTTCCAGTCAAAGTAAGGTCATTAGCAGTTACCGTTAACGCGTTGTTGGTAGTCGATAATGTTCCCGATGAAATTACAAAATCGCCGGAACCATTATTATCCAGATCCGCATCCATAGTCACCGCGCCATTAGCAGTGAAACTGGACCCAAGAGTTATTCCTGAATTCGCATTGAATGTCGCCGCACCGGCTGTTGTCATCGTGTCACTGACCGTAATACTGCCATTTGAAGAAAGCGTTAGAGCCCCGTTCCCGGTTATGCTTCCTCCCGAAGCACCCAGCGTGATATTGCCACCCGATGAAGTGATGCCCATACCACTGACTGAAGTTAAACCGCTGCCACCTTGAAGAGTTATATTGCCCGCTCCGGTCAGTGTACTGTTATTCAAGGAAAGCCCGCTGCTGGCAGTCATTGCCACTGCTCCTGTAGAAGTCAAGGCACTGTTAACGTCTATCGTAGAACCTGTGGAAGTAAGAGTCAGGTTTCCCGCAGAGGAAATACTACCTGCGGACAAAGACATTGCACCTGCCGAACTTAAAGCAGCTCCACTTGCTAAAGACAGGGTTGAAGAATTTGCGTTGACAGTTAAAGCCCCACCGGATGAAGTGGTGATGTTATTGTTTATAGTAATACCAGAATTAGCGGTCAAGGATGCCGCTCCGGCAACAGTCAGATTTCCGGTCAGTGAAATGCTGGAGGGTGCGGACAAAGTTAAAGCCCCTGCCGCGGAAATTCCCCCAGTGGAAGCACTCAGAGAAATATCGCTCGCACTGGTTAAAGTGACCCCGCTGGCTATACTCAGATCATCCTGTGGTGCCACGCTCTCCACAACATTGTTTGAGTCCCCATCCAAAGTCAAGGCTCCAGCTGTCGTTGTCAGGTTGGCATTGACATCGATGCCATTCACCGCAGAAGCTTTTAAGGTTGAAAATGTAGACGCGCCCTGGAAAAATATTCCTCCATTAGCACCAGAAATGTGCGCGTCTTTCAATTCCACTCCACCGGTAAAAGTACTTGTGGTTTGCGTCACACCATCTACATATATAGCACCGTTATTTGAACTGCCATTGATGATGAGCTTGTTACCGCTCATTTTGCCCAAATCTGTGTTGCTGATTGTCATACCACAGGTACCCGTGCAGGTGGCGTTGCCAAGCCCAATATCTCCCAGTTTGGCTTCAGTGATATTGATGTTCCCTGTCCCGGCATTCAGCCTTGTTGCAGAATTGAGCAATGTCAAGTCACTTCCTTTTAACGAGATATCTCCACCATTTGACGTCAGGCTCCCTAAAGACAACCCCCCCGATGCGTCAAAAATAATATCTCCCCCTTGTGTGGATACCGAACTCAAAGTATTTGAGAAGCTAATAGTTCCATCCGTGACTTTGAAGGTTAAAGAATTACCACTGGTCTGCTGCATGTCGAGACTGATCTGTTCACTGCTATCCTTACCCAAAATAATACTGTTGGTAGCGAGTAGAACGACGTTGGTGGTCGCTGTGGCACCTTCAAGGGTGGCCTCATAAATTGTTCCAGTGGTTGCACCACTGGCACTGGCGCCAGATCCCTTTGCAATAATGAGATTGTCAGGATCAAGGAGCAGGGTTCCTGTTTTACCGTTGGCGGCAGTGGTATCCACCGAACCATCAAAATATAATTCTTCTTTTCCGGAAACTTCTACGAACCCACCATCGCCAAAATATTTACCACCCCGACCTTTGACAATGCCGAAAAACCGCATGCGCCGATCGGCCCAGAAAATCACTTTACCCCCGTTGCCATTGTTCACCGCATCCGCAAATATATGTGTATCGGGACCGATAAATACATCCGTCGCATTAGGTACTGTTCCCTGCCCCTGATAGTCACCACCAAAAAGGAGTGTTCCGCCACCCATATCACCCGAAACATCAATAAGTCCATTCCCTGTAAAATTCAGTATGTCACCCAGGACATGGACAGTACCTCCCGTTTCGCCTTCATCATAACCCGAGGCATCGAGTGTTCCGGTCACACTGACTTCTCCTGCTTCGCCGCCGGAGAGGATGATGGCTCCATTTTTCTCAGATACTGAACGAGCCTGAATGACCCCATCCATATTAATCACCTTATCCACAATGTTCTGCGCCGCGTTGACATCCAGACGAACAATCCCGCCATCAGCAAAGACACTCCCACTATTGGAAACCAGAGAAGATAAAACCTCTCCATCCATTCCTGTCACTTGTCCCATCACCTGGCTATCCACTCCCAGGTTGATGAGCTGATCTCCATACAAATCCACGGTAAAAGTTTTTCCAGAAGCCAGGCTCACCTTGCCCAGACGAGCGTTAATGATTCCCATATTCTGGACACCGGGAGCAACCAGAGCAACCAGTCCACCTTCAGCGGCAGTGATACTACCCTGATTGACCACTGTCGCAGATAAATCGGAAGGAATGCCAAAGTTATAATTGCCATCCATGAAATCTGTGTTGGAAATATCGCTGGTGGTCGCGAGCAAACCATTAACATCCACCTGCGCATTGGAACCAAAAAGAATTCCATTAGGATTGATCAACCAGAGATCTCCGTTAGAAGTCAGCTTGCCATATATTTGCGATACATCATTTCCCGTTACCCGATTGAGTGTGACCCCGCCCTGTGACAGTTGAAAGTCGACATGTTCAGAGCCGCCCACACCGAACGCTTGCCAATCAATAATGGCTTTTTCCGTAGATTGATGAATGGTCATTTTCTGGGAAGAGGTCTGGTCAATGGTCGCCGAACCGGCCTGTACCGTTCCCCCAGCAGGAAGCGCGAAAACCATTGACGGGAAAATCCCGACAAGATACGACAGCAATGACACCAGGAAGATAACGGTGTTTCCAGGCTTTTTGGGAATATGAAAAACCCTGCGCCTGCCCACTCTCGTATTTCTTAGAGAGCTTTTGCCTTTATGGCCACCATCACTGTTTAATCGCGAAGCAGAGGCGTTACTAATTTCATTACCACCAGCGTCTCCGCTGGGGAAAGCCCTCTGATTCAATTCAAAAACGTTCATAAAATTTTCCTAAAACTTTGCCGACAAACTGAAAAATGCTCTTCCGTCCTTACTACCTTCTGAAGACACATCTTCATCCAGTGGTTTATTCCATTCGACGTATCCAGATATCACATCTGTTAAGTTGAAACGGACACCAAGTCCCATTGAATAGATATCCTGAGTCTTGGAGCCCGTGGCGGTTTCGATGCGATTCCAAACTTTCCCATAATCAAAAAACGTGTAAGCCTGTAAACCCCTGAGATATTTTTTCTTAGGTTGAAAAGCTTTTTGCAGTTCGAACTTAAACGCCAAACCCTGATCTCCGGTAATTTCTGAAGAGTCATACGCCCGGCCATACTGCGCGCCACCCACCCCAAATTCCTCGGAAGCCAGTAATTTATCAAACGAATATTGCCAGGAAAGGGATCCCAACAGCATCCATGAAGGTGCGAGCTGTTGAAGACGAAGCGCCTCACCGGTTATTTTGGTGAAGTCACTGTGCCCCGCAGAACGAGTCAAATTTTCCGAACCTGTTTCCGTTGAATCGAAAATATCTAAACCTCTGCTTAAGTTAAAACTCACCAGGTTGACACCCCGATACTTGTCAACAAAATCATAAGACATCCCAAGATTGAAAATACGCAAACGGTCTTCTGAGTCAAGTTGTCCTAAAATTTCTGTTTCCGTATCTCGATTTGTGTAACCAAAATAACCATTAAAGTTTTCAGATCTTGATCTTATAAATGGATGCGAAATTCTAAGAGTGAATGTTTTACTTTCACCCACCACCTCAAAATCTTTAAGAGAAGAACCTGGTTCAGAATTACTGATAGATCCGGAAAAATATAATTTTGTGCCTTCTGACGAGATAGGTTTTTCATAGAAACCACTAAAAAAACTCAACTCATCCGGATTACTGGTCACTACTCCCTGCAAGCCCATGCGCTCATAAAATTTGAGGAACGAGTTGCCAGACACCCCCGCATTAATCTGTATGGGTCCGTTAAATTTAGTACCACGATTGTCTATACCTAAGCTTCCGTCATAGTTTTTATTATTAAGAATCAATGTCAGGTTGGTGGCACCCTGTTTGAACCTGGAAGGAGTAAGAACAGACTTGACTGAAACACCCGGCAGGTCATCCACCAATAATAAATACCTCTCAAGATCCCTTGCCTTTAAAGGACGAGACTTTAATAATGCCCTGCGATAATTATTGAGAAGCTTTCTTGGTCCACGTACCTGGCCTTGAATAGCTACCCTGTCGACAAAACCCTCAATCACATCAATTTGAACAATACCTTCCTCAATTTTTTGAGGAGGCACGACCGCCTTGGAAAGAATGTATCCATCGGAGCGATACATATTTGTGATCTCTTGGGCAATATTATAAACCTGCTCAAGATTTATTCTTCGGTGCAGGTATTTTCTAAATAACCGGGAAAAGTTTCGTTTGTCATAAATCGTTGAGCCCTTAATGATCATTCTTTGAAGAAGAAATTTTACTTTCCTCATCTCGGCCGGGAAAACGGGCTTCAAGCTGTCGGGCTTTACAGGCACCACCTGAGATTGCGGAAGCTCCTGTTTTTTGAATCTTTCCTCAAACCGACCTGGAGCCGCTTGCTTATATGTCTGATCTCGTCCCTGGGGAGTAATTTGAGCGTTGGATAGCGATGCCATAGAACTCCACCAAAGGAAAACGCAAAAACCCACCTGCAGTACCCTGCTAAAATCAAGTTTTTGCGTCTGACCCCAGTTCGAACACCTACCGTAGTTCTTAACGGCAAACCGGAACCTAAAGTTAAGCATTTCTGACATCCACCAAAACCCTTGAATTACCGAAAATAAAGGAGTTGCCAGCTTTCCACTGAACGAAAATTCCTCTTACAGACCTGAAGAAAAATCAAGATTATTAGCCATAAATCAATGATTTTACCCATCCAAACTGAGCCAAAGGTCTTTAAGCGGCGAAACCTCTATTTTCAAAAAAATTAGAAAAAATGTTCCCTCTTACTTCCACTAAATTTGGGCGCAACTGTTCGGAAGAAAGAGAGCAAAGAATATGCCAAAAGGAAGGCCCCGGGAAATACCAGGTAAACCTTTTAAAAATAATAAGTTATTCGTTTAATGGATGGGGTTGTATAAGGGGGATTTTTGGTCTGAGGGCAATAATTTCACCAAACTGTCAATAAATTGTTCCTTTGCTTATATCCATGGCAAAAAACATATGAAATTAAAAAAATTCAGATACTTATACTAATAAATTTACAAATACTTTTTTATTTTCTATGATGGTGAAATGTTATTTAAAATTTTCATAAAGTCATTGATGCAGACCAATTCCTGGAGTATGGATCTTGGCAGAGGAACACCAAATGCAAACTTTGAATATCTGTGACTTTTTTCACATGAAAGGTCTGATTGTGGCGCCCAACAGGCTGTCGCAGATTTGCTGAATCTCGAAAATCTGGACTCCGAACATGGCAGTTATGTGATGCCTGCAATAAATACAAGAGTCCTGTTGATGTCCTCAGGGAAAGATTCCATGATCCCAACTTATAGAAACCATTGGGCTTAATCCTAATTTGCCACCACCCCTCATAGACCTGCTACTTCATAATCCCTTTCCATTTTTCACAGATTTAATGGTCAAATATTAATTTTGACAGGGTTGTAACAAGCGCTTAACAGACATGTAATGCTCTCAGCATAAACTGTTTCCTAATTATAAAGTTTATAAAGGGAAACGAATATGGCTTCGGAAAATGATAAGAAAAAAAGGTTGGGCGAGTATCTTTGGGCTGAAATCAATAAAGCAATTCTTCAATCCCCTGATGTGCAACTGTACTTAAGAAAGCTTGAGAAGTTAAACCTTATTGATTATGTTTCAGAATATAATTTGGTTCTCGAAGTAGATAAGCTGATAGATAATATTTTGAAAAAAGGAAATAGCACTGAATCCAGTTCTGGAGAAATACAACTGGAGAAGGATCTAATTATTGAAAAGTCAGAGAGAAAATCATCCGACATCACTTCAGCTTTTTCTCCCAAACCCATGCAGTGGATTGATGGAAAAATACTATCAAAAAATGAAATTCTTTTTGAAGAATATTTAAATTTGGATTTTGATGAAAAACACTGGATGAAAAAGGCTAAAATCCGCTTCGAAAACTAAAAACACCGCCATTGGAAAAACAAAATTGCTGAATCCAATTCACGAGTCTCTTATGGCGTTGCAAGTAAATGATCGGCTAATAAGAAGGAAGGAGTGATGACTGGTTATGGTAATGGGAAATAATAATTTCTGTCAATCCAGCCATAATAATGGCAAATCGGTAGTATTGTCATCCGATTAGCAGAGTGATTTAGCACATTTTTTACATACGCTTACATCCTTGTGCAATTATTTCTGTTTTTTTCTTTCTTTGCCGCTGAGCAAGGCAGGACAACAGAAAATAGAAAAACGAGAAACAACGTTCCACAACCAAACTCAAATCTCAACGGGGCTAAATACTGAAGTCAAATCTTAGGTCGATCACTAATTTCTTTTCAACGATCTTTACATGCTATCGACTACACTAAAACTCCACTTAAATAGTTCAAACACATAACCATTAGGGCTGGACTCTGAGTAATATGTGCTAACTGTTCAGTAGACTTCTCTAAAGCCTGCTCTGCCTTTTTAGAATGATTTCAAATCTCGTCAATAGAGTGCGGCAAAATACCGCAAACCACGTCTGATTTCAATTTCCCAACCTGACATTGCCTGCTTATCAGGTATGATCTGTCAATATTACGCGGAGTCTGCTTCTAGATCTGTATGGGATAAGAGGTTTTCTTCCTCAATAGCCAAGGCGATATTTGGGTCAGATTTAAAACTATCATTAATCGTACTCAGTAAAGTGGAAGCCTCTAAATAAAAAGAATTTTTATTATCCTCATTTATTTTTCGCAACGAAAGCTCTTCGTACATGGTGACCATATTTTCTGAACGAGATATAGATTCTCTGACTTTGGAAAAGGGAATATTGCGCTTTTTACTTTCGATAGCAATCTCTGCATATTTTATCCATATTTCAATATCACCTTTAGCATCACCAAAGGCAATATACTTTTCCAGCATTTTTTCTTTTCCTAACTTTTGCAACTCTTCTACTTTTTCTCTACCCCAGCCGTTCAACTGCATGCCTTTAGTAGCTCCGCAAAGATACTTTAATGAGTGCACCAGTCGATTCATTTGACTGTCGAGTTGCATACCATAGTTGGTATATTCTTTTATCTCTTTAACACTTTCAAAAATATGCCAAATGCCACCGCGCTCTTGAACAGCAGTTCGTCTTTTATCAAGTTCATTAGTCTGAGCAACACAGTCTTGCTCATTTTTTACTTCAGGTCTTGAATCGGAAACTGTTTTCAGCTTTTTTTTAAGTGAATTATCAATCGGAAGAGAAGGTAAATTTTCATAAGAAATTTCAGGAATCTGCGCGCTCGATTTAGTGAAATCTTTTAGCGTATCGTAGTGATTTTCTTTAATTGACATTTGCATAGGGGTCTCTTCAACAGGTCCAGCAGAAGCCCCTGAAACAAAAATACCCGTAAACACGACATATAAAATAAATTGTAAAAATCTTATTTTAAACATTTTGGTCTCTCATAAATTTTTGGTGAAATTTTAAATATACACTAAAATTATTTTTCTTGCATGAAAATTATATGATCCAACTTCTGTTAAACCAGCCGTAATAATGGAAAATTGTTAGTATTCTCATCCGATTAGCAGAGTGATGCCGAGGTTGCGAGAGCTAGAGGAACGAAGGGCTAAATATGAGGAGTGATGACTGGTCCCTGATTCAGCATATCCAAAAGACGATTGCTTGGGAATTTCGAAATCTTCCCTTCTATTTTCTCCCCCGATGTTCGAATCACCGCATCAACGGTTTCTTTACTCACATAAGCGTTAAATGCCATAACCCTACCCCCTTTAAAATCAGATAATTAATATGATTATTTTTATGGGATGAATTAATTTTAACCTCCCCACAATTTAAAATCCATCAAATCCTTTTAATTTTCAATGCTCTAAGAGCCTAAAATCAGGCTCATTACTTATAAATACAACTGTCCATCTTCTTTCTTTTAGAGGCGCTATGTTACAATCACCGGACCGCTGGTGACCTCCTTTTTTCTGAATATTCAAATTTTCATGAAACAAAAAACAAGTTCATTGCCAAAAACCGCACCCTACCGTCTGCAGGGTACAGATGGAGTGCGTAGGGAAATCAGGCTGGCTAAAGATTCTGAATGCGGGAGAAAAACCCCTCAGCAGGTTTTTCTGGAAAAGGGATGGATTACAGAAGAGTTCATGGAACTCTATGCATTTTGTTTTGTAAAAAACCAGCCCGGAAAAAAAACTTCCAACAAAACTATTGTAATCGGATGGGACCCGAGAGACCCTTCAGGTATTTTTACGGATGCGGTTATTCGGGGAGTACGCAAAGCAGGGGGTAATGCACTCGTTCTGGGTATCGTCCCAACCCCCCTGGTGCCTCTATTCATGCTTCATGAACGAACTGATGGTGGGATAATGGTTACAGCCTCCCACAACCCCAAAGACCAGAATGGCATTAAACTCTTTCTACCCTTTCATGGTATGAAGCCCTTACCAGCTGATGATGCCATTTTGACCCAAAGTATTATCAAACAAAACTTTGCTAATTTAAAAAAGACTTCCATAAAGGGAAGACAAACAAATTGTCGAGAAAAAGCGCTAGAACTTTTTCGGAACTTTTCCCTCCAACCTGAAAACTCCTGGATCGATTCTCGAGACTATTTTAAATCCCTCATACTGATTGTAGACCCGGCCTATGGCTCGCTGTCGGGAATAGCCGCACAAATATTTCGAGATGCTGGAGTAAACAAGGTCTATGAAGTGAACGCAGGCAAGAGTGGTGCCGTCAATTTGCGATCAGGAGTCGCAGATCTTGAAGGATGTCCATACATATCCTCAGAAATGATAGCAAAACCTGGCGGTCGATTTTATCGCCATAAAGCTGTTACAAAACTTTTCGAAATTGCGCGGGCTCACAGGAAAGCTGCAAAATCCGGTAAAAAAAGAATCGCCGCTGCGATCTTCGATGCCGATGGCGACCGTTTTTTCAGGCTGGAGTACGACCCTTTTAAAGACATCGTATGGGTCTTGAGTGGAGATGAAACGGCCATTTTGCAGGCGCAATATCTGGTATCTCAAGATAATTGCAGAGGATCCCTTTATATCAATACTGTAGAAAGTGACCTCAATGCTTCTACCTATGCAAGGTCTATCGGATTAAACCCACTTCTAACCGCTGTAGGTGACAAATGGATTCTGCTTAAAATACGTTTAGCTCTGATAGAGCAAAAACTGCTCACTGCCAAGCTTGCAAAGAAAAAGCAGTCACAACTTAAAAATAAGATCAAACCGTTACAAAAATCTGGTGTGACAAGTATAAAACCTCTTATCGAACTTGATGCTTCCATTGGCGAAAACCCTGATGTACCCGGAAGCGATATTTTAGCAGTAGGCAGCGAGGAAACGGGACACAATATCACAACCGGCTTCCTGACCCTGCCTGACAAAAAAAGCTTACAGGTGTATTCCGGTAACGGGTTAAAAAGCGCCCTCAACACTTTCGCCTCGACCGAACATCTGGCAAAAACCCTTAAACCGGAAAAGTATATCCAGTCCATTCGACAACCTTTTCCTCCAGGTTTTAAATCCACTCTTTATACTTATTACATACGTCAGGAAATGTTCTGCAGGGATTCTTCTGTTTGGAAAAAAGTAAAAAAACAAATATATCAGACAGCAAAACTAAATGGTTATACCTGCAAAACCCGCAATTTCCCTGATGATCCAGATATGTTATACATTTCCCTTGCAGCGGGAAAAGCCGGTGTCTTTGTTAGAAATTCAGGCACCGAAAATAAAATCAGTGTCAATTTGCGTGGCAGAAAATCAGATGCCGGCAAACTGAAAAAAATAGGAATCGAAACCCAAAAGCTTTTGTTCTCTCTACTTAAAGACCCCGAACACGCTTTATACAAAATGGAATTGTACGCTCTCAGCCAAATAGCGTCTCAACCAGTGATTGACGAAAAACTTGAAATAAAAAAACAATACAGGTCCAGGCTGATCGATGAGATGAGAAAACAAAACTTGATTCAACCCAGTCCGGAAGGAAACAGACTGACCCCGCTCGGCAAGTGGTATATACTCCACTAACCCCTTGGCAGGGGAGGCAATTAACAGTTAATTTTCAGCCGAGATAAAAACTTTCGGCCATTAAAAGCCATTGCTCGTTGGCAACATGCCTAGTAGCCCCTCTAGCAAGGGTAGCAATTAGCATTAGCTCTTTAAGCCGAGAGAGATATTTTCAGGCAGCAAAAGCCATTGCTCGTTGGCAACATGCCTAGTGGAGGTATTTTGTGAAAGATATAAACCTGTTTTTTTCAGACTTGAAAGAACCATACAGCGAGATCTTTGCAGATTGCGAAAGAGTGTGGGACCCTTTGAAAACATTGGGTTCCATATTGGAAAAGCTATTAAATCAAAAAGCTCAAAGTGGATCCTATGTATCCCATTTGCAGGGTGTGAAAACCACCCTGGATTCATCCAGTTTTCACCGGGGTGGTAAGGGCATTTATGTTGAAAACTGGATTGAAATGGCTGAGCCTGTTTATTTGAAAGAACTGGATATATTCATTGGCAAGGGAACCCAGTTAGAACCTTCGGCCATAATAAAAGGACCCGCAATAATAGGCGAAGATTGCGACATCAGGCAAGGGGCCTATATACGAGGAAACGCGCTGATTGGCAACCACTGTGTGATAGGCCATACAACAGAATTAAAAAACAGCATTATCATGGATCATACTGAAGCCGGACATTTCAATTACATTGGCGACAGCATCATTGGAAGCCATGTGAACCTTGGCGCTGGATCGAAACTGGCCAATCTGCAATTTAGAAGTGCTGATGAAAAGCTCAAGGGCTACATAAAACCTATCAACATTCCCCTCGATTCTGAAACCCTGGACACCGGAATGGAAAAACTGGGCGCAGTGATCGGCGACAACGCGGAGCTTGGTTGTAATGCTATTATCTGCCCAGGTACATTGGTCGGGAAAGAAGTCTGGGTCTACCCAGGCCTGACCCTCCCCAAAGGCTATTACCAAGCCAACGCCAGGGTCGTTCCGAAAGATCGAAAACCCAGATCAGTATAAATTAATGGGCCAGAGCGATTCCAACAACCAAACTCCACTCGATGGTTTCTTTGACATGCTTGACGCTATCGAAGAAGATATTTCCCATTTGGTATCGGATGAGAATGAGGAAACTACTGAAATAGGTGGATATGAATGCCTGTTTATCAGCTTCAGTAATTTACGGCTTTACTGTGAAAGCTCTGGAATCGATCTGGAACAGATTGAAGACCAGTATCAGGCACTCAGGGACTCACCCAATGAACATAAAGTTGGCAACCTGAAAATTGATGAAGAGCTGGATACAAATAATGAGGTCCTTAATTTCTGCAAGTTAATGGAACAGATTGAAAACAGCTTATCCGCTTTGGAGAAACGTTGCGAAAACAGTGAAGAAATTTTTGATGAATGGACTTGCGTGTTCATCATGTACTCCTACCTCAGAAAGTATTGCGAAAAAGGGCAAGTCGATTTCGAAAACCTCCAGCAGGAAATCTCGAATCTGCACTCCGAGATGGAAAAAGATGAAAAATCCCCTGAAATCTAGATATTTGCAGAATCCGTTCTCATTAAATGATATATTGCTTATAGAGGTTTTCTGCGAGGGGTCAGCCCACAAAACAGCTGAAAAATCCGGGTAACTAAAATATTAAAACATTGATTTATAAATGCGGATGTGGCGGAATTGGCAGACGCGCTGGATTTAGGATCCAGTGGGCAACCGTGGGGGTTCGACTCCCTCCATCCGCACTCTTTAACGGGTTGGAAATTTATGAAGATTGAGATAGAAGACGTTGATTCCTGCAATAAAAAAATCAAGTTCGAAATCCCTCATCAGGATTACGATACTAAACTGAAAGAGTATTACAAGAAGCTTGGGAGAGAGGTTAATGTTCCCGGATTCCGAAAAGGAAAAGTTCCCATAGCCATGCTGGAAAAAAAGTTTGGCCCGGAAGTAAAAAGGGAAGTATTGAGCAGCCTGATCAGCGACCAACTCAATAAAGCCATTGTCGAAAAAGACCTCAGGGCAGTGGGTCAACCCCATGTCATGGATGTCAGTGCCGAAGAAGGCACAGATATTTCAGTTTCTGCTTCTATCGAAGTGCTCCCCACATTGGAAATCAAGGACTTCTCGAGCATAGAACTGGAAATGAAAACCCCGAGGATCACCGAAGATGATATCAATAAAACAATCGAAACAATGCGCCAACATAAAGCTGCGAATGTCGATGTGACCGACCGGCCCGCACAAGACAAGGATTTGCTGAAGATAGATTTTACCAGTAAGATTGGCGACGAGCCCTTTGAAGGAGGAATGGCAAAAGACCAAATCATTCAGGCAGGTGGTGGGCAATTGATTGAGGGACTGGACAAGGGAATGATTGGAATGGAAATTGGCGAGACACGTGACATCACGGTTCAAGTTCCCGAGGACTACCACAACAAGGAAATAGCCGGAAAAGATGTCGACTTTCAAATTGTCCTGAAAGGCATTCAGGTACAAAAGCTACCCGATCTCGACGATGAGTTCGCCAGAAATATCGTGGACAAAGACTTTGAAAGCCTGGATGACATGAATAAGAAGATTCGCTCTGAGTTGGAAGAGTTTGAACGCAAAGAAGCTCGTAAAGCGATAAAAAAACAGCTGACGGAGAAAATCAGCGAACAAAACCAAATCGATCTACCTGAAGGCCTGATTAAAGAGCAAGTCAAGTTCATGGTCGAGCAAGCCAGGAAAACACAGGAGAAAGCAGGAGGGCAAAAACACGATCACGATCATGACCATGATCATGGTACAGAAGTAACACCTGAGCAGCTCAAACAATATCGTGAACCTGCCATGAAAGCTCTTCAGGAAGAATTGATACTCGACCAGTTATCCCGTGATCTTGATTCCCAGGTCAGCGAAGAAGAGCTGGAGAAAGAAGTCGAAAACATGTCCAAATTATTGGGTGGGGGCAACCTGCAACAGATAAAACGCGAATGGGAAAAAAACGGGGTTTTGGCCCGCCTTCATAGCCGAATGAAAAGAGATAAAACCCTCGACGCCGCACTTGAAAAAGTTACGATCAAAGAAGAAATAGTTGACAGAAAAGATTTAATTGCTGATAATTAAAAATCAACCATTACAAAGATATCTAATTATTTTTTAATGACTTACAAGCAAAAAACAGTTTCTGGACCGCATTCCGGTCCAGATAAAAGTTTTTCCTTGCCCAATTTCTAATCTCGAGAAAATCATGACAGAAACATACAACCAGTTGGTACCCATCGTAGTTGAACAAACCAGCAGAGGCGAGAGATCTTACGATATTTATTCACGCCTGCTTAAAGATCGCATCATTTTTATAGGAAGTGCTATTGAAGATCATATGGCTAACCTGATCATTGCCCAGCTGCTATTTCTTGAGTCAGATGAGCCTGATCAGGATATCTATCTTTATATAAACAGCCCGGGAGGACAGGTCAGTTCGGGAATGGCAATCTATGACACCATGCAATATATCAAACCCGATGTTCAGACTATTTGCATAGGTCAGGCAGCCAGTATGGGGGCATTGCTTCTAGCTGCCGGGGCGCCTAAAAAGAGGTTTGCCCTACCACATTCCCGTATCATGATCCATCAACCCAGTGGTGGATTTCAAGGTCAACACACCGATATTGAAATCCAGGCAAAGGAGATTACCAGAATCCGGGCTATCCTTGACGGTATTTTGTCGAAGCATTCCGGTAAAAACATTTCCCAGGTCAACAAAGATACCGAGAGGGATCATTATATGACCGGAGAAGAAGCCAAAAGTTATGGCCTCATTGACAGTGTCATCGCTAACCGGGATGAATCCGGTTCAGATGATAAAAATAAAAAGAAGAGTTGATTCTATAGAATAAGCAATTCAACCTAAACCGAGGGCTTTATGGCAAAGAAAAGTACAACCACCGGAAATTACCGCTGTTCATTTTGTGGTAAAAGTCAGGAAGAAGTCAAAAAACTGATTGCCGGACCAAGTGTCTACATTTGTGACGAGTGTATTGAACTTTGCAATGAAATAATGGTGGAAGAGTGGGCCCAGGAAAAGGGCGAAGACTTCCAGCACCTTCTCAAACCACATGATTTATACAAACATTTAAACCAATATATTATTGGGCAGGAACGCTGTAAGAAAATCCTGTCCGTTGCGGTTCACAATCACTTCAAAAGAATCGATTCCAATGCCGACATGGATGATGTGGAACTGCAAAAAAGTAATGTTCTCTTGATAGGTCCGACCGGGTCCGGGAAAACACTCATGGCACAGACCCTGGCGAGAATTCTTGATGTTCCCTTCACTATTGTAGATGCGACCACGCTGACAGAGGCCGGTTATGTCGGTGAAGATGTTGAGAACATCATCTTAAAACTTTTGCAAAGCGCTGATTACGATGTTGAAAAAGCCGAGCGTGGCATTATTTACATTGATGAAATCGATAAAATTTCCAGAAAATCAGAAAATCTGTCAATCACACGTGATGTCTCGGGTGAAGGAGTTCAACAAGCACTTTTGAAAATCATTGAGGGCACAACGGCCAGCGTACCCCCACAGGGTGGACGTAAACACCCTCATCAGGAATTTTTACAGGTCAACACCACCAATATCCTTTTCATCTGCGGCGGTGCTTTCGTTGGGCTTGGATCTTTGATTCGCAACAGAATTGGAAAGAAAAGCCTCGGCTTCGGACAAGAGGTCGTTTCCAAAAAGGAAATTGATGAAGAAGATATTTTTGAGAAGACACAGCCGGAAGACCTCCTCAAGTATGGACTCATTCCAGAGTTTGTAGGACGTTTTTCAGCCGTCGCCACACTGAAAGAACTTACTATTGACGCCATGGTAAAAGTCTTGACCGAACCTAAGAACGCGTTAGTAAAACAATATAAAAAATTATTTGAGTTTGAAAACACCAAACTGAAATTTACTGACTCCGCAGTACGCGCCATTGCAGAAAAAGCAACCGAACGAAAAACCGGGGCAAGGGGACTGCGCGCAGTTATGGAAGAAACCATGCTCGATATCATGTATGACCTCCCTTCAAAACCTGAAGTGGAAGAGGTTGTCATCAATGACGATGTAGTCCTTAAAGGCGAAAAACCCATGTTGGTTTACGAAAACAAAAAACAGGCCAGTTAAAATCATGGGTTCAGAAAAAATCGCATTACCGCTCCTCCCCTTAAGAGATATTATTGTTTTTCCGTTCATGGTGCTTCCCCTGTTTGTAGGACGGGAGAAGTCCATACTCGCCCTGGAAAAATCCATGGCCGAGCAGAAAAGTATCTTCCTTTCTGCACAACGCAACCCAAACAATAACGAACCCGAAACCTCGGATATCTACGAAACAGGAACAATCGCTAATATCCTGCAGATCCTAAAACTGACCGATGGAACCATGAAGGTTCTGGTAGAAGGCCTGCAAAGAGGGCGAATTGAATCTTTCATTGAGAATCCAGACTATTTTGAAGTAGAAGTCAGCCGCATCCATGAAAACGACCAACTCACTCCAGATGTGAAAGCGCTGATGCGAAGTGTCGGTACGGTGTTCGAACAATATGTAAAACTGAATCAAAAAATTCCTCTCGAAGCTGTTGCCGCAAGCTCCAATATTCTCGAGCCACACCGTTACGCAGATACCATTGCTGCCTATATGGTGTTTCAAACTCAGGAAAAACAAGACTTGCTTGAAACCCTTAACCCTGCAGACAGGCTGAATAAACTTCTTGGTATTTTAAAATCCGAGATGGAAGTCCTTAAAATTGAAAAACGCGTTCATGGCAGGGTGCGTAAGCAAATGGAACGCAGTCAAAAAGAGTTTTATCTCAACGAACAGATCAAAGCTATCCAGAAAGAGCTGGGCAAACGTGATGAGTTCAAAACCGATATGGATGAACTCAAACAGAAAATCAAAAAAGCCAAAATGCCCAAGGATATTAATGAAAAAGCAGTGAAAGAATTAAAGCGTCTTGAGTTGATGCAGCCCATGTCCGCTGAAGCAACGGTTGCCCGAACTTATATAGAATGGCTCACAGACCTGCCATGGAAAAAAGGCGCCGGCGCTGAAAAAATCAAAATTGCCGAAGCCCAGAAAATTTTAGATAAAGACCATTACGGTCTCGAAAAAGTTAAAGAACGAATTACCGAACACCTGGCAGTATTGAAACTGGTCAAAAAAATCAGGGGTCCTATCCTCTGCCTTGTCGGTCCGCCGGGTGTGGGCAAAACTTCGTTAGGACAATCCATCGGCAAGGCAATGGGCCGCAAGTTCGTCCGGGTCTCACTGGGCGGTGTGCGTGATGAGGCAGAAATCAGAGGGCACCGCCGAACTTATATTGGAGCCTTGCCGGGTAAAATTATCCAAGGTATCAAAAAAGCCGGTGTCCACAATCCGGTTTTCATGCTCGATGAAATCGACAAAATGAACGCCGATTTCCGTGGAGACCCATCTTCCGCCTTGCTGGAAGTGCTTGACCCCGAACAGAACTCCAGTTTCAATGACCATTATCTGGAAGTCGATTACGACCTCTCCAATGTGCTTTTTATCTGTACCGCCAATGTTCTGCATTCCATTCCGCAACCTTTGCTTGACAGGATGGAAGTGCTGCGATTGCCGGGTTACACCGATCAGGAAAAAATGGGCATCGCAAAAAGTTTTCTCATCCCAAAAAAAATACCGGAACATGGCCTGACCAAAAAGAATCTGGAAATTTCTGACAAAGCTATTGATAGAATCATCCACGATTTCACCCGTGAAGCTGGTGTGAGAAACCTGGAGCGGGAAATAGCCACCCTCTGCAGAAAAGTAGTTAAGGCTGTCGTCGAAAAGGGCAAGAAGACCAGCGTAAAAATCACACCGTCCGTGCTGGAAAAATATCTTGGTATCCCTAAATTCAAAAAGTCTGATTCAGATGGCCCCTTGGAGATCGGCACTGCTACCGGGCTGGCATGGACCGAAGTTGGAGGCGAGACCCTCGCCATTGAAGTTACCGTTTTGCCTGGTACAGGAAAATTGGTGCCCACCGGACAACTTGGCGATGTGATGAAAGAATCAGCACAGGCCGCAATGAGCTATGTCAGGTCCCGCGCAAAAGATTTAGGGCTTGCTGCTAACTTCTACCAGAAAAATGATTTCCACATACATATTCCCGAAGGCGCTGTTCCCAAAGATGGACCTTCAGCCGGTATCACTATGGCAGTTGCCCTGGTCTCAGCATTGACCAAAACACCTTTGCGCCCCGAGCTGGCAATGACCGGAGAACTGACCCTGACTGGAAAAGTTCTACCCATTGGAGGACTCAAAGAAAAGGTTCTGGCAGCGCACAGGTTCAACATCACCAATCTGGTTATCCCTGCTGAAAACGAAAAAGATATTCCGGACATCCCCGAAAACGTCCGGAAGAAAATACAGTTTTATCCCGCCAAAACGATGGACGAAGTGATCAAACACTCGTTCGATAAGAAGTTCAAACTCAAGAAAAAACCTGCCGCTAAAAAAACTAAAAAAACCGCAAAAACATCCAGCAGACAACCCGCCGCCTCCCGTTTAAACTAAGCCGGGAAGCCCTTACAGCCCCCTCTAGCGAGGGTAGCAATTAACATTTAATTTTTAGCTGAGCTTACCCGTTATCCCAATATGCTGTGGAGTTTGGATCCAGCGTCACGCTGGCACGCCTAGTGATGGCGAAGCATCTCGACGGCGAATTTGGTCCGCGTGAGATGTTCGGTGGCGGACGCGATCACTTCTCCGCTCATGACATCTGTCAAAGTGAGATGGACATCAATGTTTGTCCCAAGGTCGGTGATTTTACCCGTAATAAGAGCCTGAGAGTTAAGCGCCTTACCCATCTCCCGAATTTCTTCTTTGTTATAAGAGTAGGAAGGTTCGAGGTTTAAATTCTCCATCACCGCATTGACTTCTCCCTTTTGCGCGACCCGGAAAATCTTATCTTTGAAAAAATATTTTTTAGTGATCGCTTCGACGATCCTTGAGGTTAGATATTCTCCGAGGACTGGAAGCTTGTCTTTTTCATCAACCAGATCCATAACCGTGACTTTGTTGATTTCATATTCTTCAATATCCGAGGTCAAAGTTTGAATCAAGTCTTCGGATTTACTTTTGTAGTAATTGGAATCTGTCTGGGTACGGAAAACTTTACTCCAGAACTGCGATGGTCCCATCTTCACTTCACAACCTGAGATAAAAATGGACAAGATCATTAAACAATAGAATTTTTTCATGTTCATAGTATTTAAACCTTTAATATTTTATGGTCTTATCGTCATTATACGTGTATCACTTAATGTGTTTTGCAATTCGTATGCCTTGGCCAGGTTTTAAGGGATACACGCCAGCGAAATTAAAATAACCCTATTGAATATATGGGGTTATGGGGTTTCTGAGTGCGTGGATCTGATTGTCTGAGGCGAGGCAAAATGGCTATGGAATGGTAAAGTTCTTCATTTATCCACCATTTTTTTGACACTCATTGCTCTGCATTGCGACAATGCAAGGATCATTTGCAATTTAGCTGGCAGAGTGTCTTCATGCTGAAGTTGTCTTTTATTTTGGCTGGTTGAGATAGTTGAGAGGGGGGGGATCATTCATCTTAACTATTGAAACATTTATAGGTTAAACGGTCTTAAATCACTGCAAGCAGAAGAATTTTAGTGTATAACATTAACTTCATTTAAAAACCCAAATAAGTATAAAAGAGGTATACAGATATGCAGTACGCACCAATAGTATCTATTTTATTGGTCATGGTAACGGGTTGTGGCAATGGAGTTGAAGGCGAAGATGTAGTCGAAAAAACTGCCTTCAGGATGCCAGTAAAAGAAAACACCTGGGTGCGCAAGGAATCAACGCGAAAAACCAGCGATACTATAGATGACGTAGCCAATAGCAAAGTTACTAAAATTTCAATCGATCCCGCCCTGGCGTCCAAACTGAAGCAATCTAAAGCTATTAATGTAAAGACAGAACAGGATTGTGCTGATAAGGCCAATGCCCTGAATAAGAGACGAATTGAAGTGCAAAAACGCGGTGTTGTCTGGCAGGCATACGAAAGAAATGTAAAGTCCAAACCTTATTCCAATGACGGCATGCAGTTGGACAGCCAGTTGAACCGGTTAGTATTTTCTGTCCGACACATTTGCAAGAACGCTAAAGGTGTTCGTCTAGATGCCTGGGGTACTAAGACGGTACAAAGGTTTGAGAGCATGGGGAAAGAAGGCTACACAAATTATTTCCTCAACCTGGGAGAAGTGCCGGGTGATATAGACAGGTGGGTACGTTTTGCAGAGTTTGCCATTAAAAGCCGTGACCGCGATGTCTCTTATTCTAAAATAGGCGAGTCTTTGGGTTTGGCAACTAGCATTCTGGATCTTTATGATGATCTTTCGCAACGCATTATCACTGATGACGCGAGCCTGAAAAAATTTATCACTGAAGGGGCCACGCTTTTAAGTGTCATCAACGAAAGTTTCACCGAGGATCCTCGTATTGTACTGGCTCTGCAATACGAAAAGCTGTATCCGTTTGAAGACATCGAAGGTGAGATGTAGCGGGGAGTCCCGGCGGCCAACGAGCAATAGCTTTTGCTGCCTGAAAATATCTCTCTAGGCTGAAAATTAATTCTACCTGCCTCCCCTGCCAAGGGGCTATTGCTAACTACTCTCGGTCGTTGACCGACGGTAGCGGGACAAAGCCATCAATGGGAAGAAGTGCTGATACATATGATATTTGATGAAGAAATGGATGGGAAATCCAGTGCCGGTAAACTCCTCCTCCCACCAGCTTCCAGAAAACTCCCCCGAATCTTTTTGTGTTTCGATTAAATAACGAACTCCCTTTTCTACAACAGGACTATGTTCCTCACCAGCGGCGAGGAGACCCAGCAAGGCCCATGCAGTTTGCGAGGCGGTACTTTGACCACGGCCGCGCAGACTGGGTTCCGCGTAGCTTTGACAGGTTTCACCCCAGCCCCCGTCTTCATTTTGATGGCTTTCAAGCCAGCGCACAGCTTTTCTGCTGAAGGGTGCCTTCATATCCTCACCAATGGCTTTCAAACCGTTCAAAGCCAGAAACGTCCCATAAATATAATTCACTCCCCACCTGCCAAACCAGCAGCCATCCAACTCCTGCCGATCTTTGACAAATTCAAGAGCACGTTTAACCCTGGGATGATCTTTTGTGAACCCCCATTTTGCCAACATCCAGATAATCCGGCTTGTTACATCGACAGTAGGAGGATCCAGCAACGCTTTATGGTCGGCAAAGGGAACTTCGTTGAGAACTTCCTTGTCGTTATCCACATCAAAAGCACCCCAACCTCCATTCTTGCTCTGCATGCTCAACAACCAGTCCATCGCCCGCTGGCATTCACTTAATTTCCAGCGGTTATCAGGGACTTCAGCCCGGTTGAGAAAAAGCAGTATCTCTGCGGTATCATCAGTATCGGGATACAGTTCATTGTAAAATTCAAAAGCCCAGCCGCCTGGCTCCGCATCCGGATTTTTCACTTGCCAGTCGCCGCGTTTGACCACCTGCTTGCTGATAATCCATTCAGCCGATTTCACCAGAGCCGGGTGGTTCGAAGGCAACCCCGAATCCAACAAGGCATTAGAGCAAATGGCTGTGTCCCATAAAGGTGAAACACAAGCCTGCATCCACATTCGCCCATCTTTTTCGAGCATGAAGCGGTCAACCGCCTCCATTCCTTTCACACAGGCTGCATGATCCCTGGAATATCCTAAAAGGTGAAACGCTAACAAAGAATTGAACATGGCCGGTTGAATGCCCCCGAAATCGCCCTCTTCCTCCTGATGGTCCAGAGTCCATTCTTCAACTTTACGCAAGGCTTTTTTGCGAAATGGCTTCCACGGAAACTTCCCTACGGTCTTTATGAGTCGGTCCAGATAAATAAAAGTATCCCTCCAGCTTGTGAATGGCAGTCCGCTGGGTTTGAAATCCAGATCCTGATCGTTTTTGGTAAACAACTCCTGAACATCACATCCCTCAGGCAGTTCATGGACCGGTTCGAAGGAACGCACTACAGAGAGGGGAACCACAGTACCGCGGGACCAACTCGAAATCTCATAGATATTGAAAGGGAACCAGTTTGGAAACAAAATCAATTCCACAGGTACTGCCGGACAAACATCCCAGGAAATCTGGCCAAACATGGCGAGAAAGATTTTAGTGAAGACCCGGGTATTTTTTATGCCGCCATTGGCAAATATAGCCTGCCGAGCTCGCACCATCTCTTCCCGGTCAGCAGGCAGGCCGGCCATTTTCAGGGCCATATACGATTCTACTGTTGAGTTGATATCACACAGACCACCATGAAATAGTGGCCAGCTACCATCCTCCCTTTGCTGGTGAAGCAGATATTTTACGACCTTTTCCTGTTTGGCCAAATCCAGACGGTCGGTGAAATGCATGAAGAATATATATTCAGCCGATATTGTTACATTGGCCTCCAGCTCGTCCACCCAATAACCTTCTTCAGTCTGGCGGGATAACAAAAACTCGCGTGATCGCTCAATGGATCGGTCCAGCTCTTTTTTTGCCACATCCCCAGCGGTGTTGGAGGCTTCGGCATTTTGTTGCTCTATTATCATATTTTCCATATAGTTAGCTTATAAGATCAAAATAGCATTAAACACGCTAATTTAATCTATTTTCCGGTCAAAATAAAGTAAAGAAACCAGCCAGACATCCGTTGAATTAATTTTGATTTACAGTTGACAGGTACAGGTATCTCCTTTATTATAGCCGGTTTACACGATCAAAAATAAATATTTACTGAAACCGAAAAATAATGAAAACAACGTTTTTTGCTAAAAAGGCCGATGTCGTTAAAAAATGGGTGGTGATTGATGCAGCTGATAAGCCATTAGGGCGAGTTGCCAGCAAAGCAGCATCAATTATTCGCGGCAAGACCAAGCCCACTTTCACACCTCACGTTGATGCTGGGGATAATGTAATTATCATTAACGCCGCAAAAGTTAAGTTGTCCGGAAAAAAATGGGACGACAAAATTTATTATCATCATACCGGTTGGCCGGGGGGAATCAAATCCGTCACAGCAAAACAGGTTCTTGAAAAAAAACCTTCTGACTTGCTGAAAAAGGCAATTCAGGGAATGCTGCCGAAAACAAGATTGGGCAGATCTCTGCACAACAATTTTAGAATTTACAATGACGAACAGCACCCGCATACAAGTCAGAATCCGGAACTAGTTGGTATCTAAACTTTTTAAACTAAGAGAGCAATAACGATTATGGAAGGCACCATCGAAAAATTTTACGCAACGGGAAAACGCAAAGAATCTATCGCTAAAGTATGGATTCAAAAAGGCACCGGCAATATTACAGTTAACAACAAGTCCATTAAAGAATATTTTTGCCGGGAAAGCCTTGAGTGCATCATCAAGCACCCGTTGATCACGACTGACACTTTAAAGTCAATAGATATCCAGGCCACCGTACAAGGCGGAGGGCTTTCCGGCCAGTCCGGCGCATTGCGATTGGGTATATCCCGTGCTCTTATTTTGACCGACGCAAGTTTGCGGGCACCTCTGAAAAAAGCTGGATTCCTCACTCGGGACTCAAGAACCGTAGAAAGAAAGAAATACGGTCAACCCGGGGCACGCAAAAAATTCCAATTCTCCAAACGCTAATCGGGCCAAGCCCGATGGATATTGGGGCTTATTTCCAAGATAATTCTTTGCGCGCTGACAATAGATTCCAGCGCTCATACTATTCAGGCCTGAAACAAAACCGCCCATTATGGTATGGTAGTTTGTAGCCTGCCCCTCTGAAGCATCAATTCAATAAAATTAAGGGATAGAATAATCCCCTCGAATCAGGCAAACATTTCTATGGTTAAAATAGGTATAGCTGGAGCTAGTGGATACACAGGTTTGGAGTTAATCCGACTTCTTTCCGGACACCCGGATGTAGAACTCACGGTTTTGACTTCAGAAACTTTCCAGGGTCAAAACATTGCTGAGGTTTTTCCTGCTTTGAATGGAGTTGTTGATCTCCCACTTCATCCTCTTGAAGACAACATCGCAGAAAAATGTTCTATTTTATTTCTGGCTTTGCCCCATTTAGCGGCTATGGACAAGCTTCCTGTTTATCTAAAGTCTGACTGCAAAATTATCGACCTGAGCGCAGACTATCGGTTGAAAGACCCTGAAGCTTATTCAGACTGGTACTCCGTCACCCATACTCACCCTGAACTTCTTAAGCAGGCCGTGTATGGATTGCCGGAACTGCATCGTCAATCCATTCGAGCAGCAAAGTTGATTGCCAACCCAGGTTGTTATCCAACCAGCGTGATTCTGGCATTAGCACCGCTTCTTAAAACAGATTGGGTTGACCTTGACTCAATCATCTCAGACAGTAAGTCCGGTGTTTCCGGGGCCGGACGCAAACCTTCCCTGACCACACACTACACCGAGGCCAACGAAGGTATCAGTCCCTATGGTCTTGCCGGTCACAGGCATACACCTGAAATGGAGCAAGAACTTTCAGCTTTGGCAGGCAAAACCGTAAACATTACTTTTTCCCCGCATCTGGTACCCATGACCCGGGGTATGTTGAGCACAGTTTACATTAATCTAAATGAATCCATTGACGATAAAAAAATAGTCGAACACTATCGCGATTTTTATAAAGATGAAAGTTTTGTGCGCGTGTTGAATCCCGGCAAGTTCGCCAGCAGCAAACATGTTCTATCTTCTAACTTTTGCGATATAGGCCTTAAGGTGGATACAAGGAACCAGCGTCTTATAATTACAAGTGCGCTCGATAACCTGATTAAAGGGGCTTCAGGACAAGCTATCCAGAATATGAATATCATGCTGGGACTGGATGAAAAAACCGGTCTTATGTCCCCGGCAGTTTTTCCTTAGACATCATGAAGTTTTCAAAGAATCGCAATCCGTCCGTTCCCGGCTTCAAAGCCGTAGGGATGAGTTGTGGCATTAAACCAAAAAACATTAAAGATCTTGCTTTGGTGGTTTCCGATGTTCCAGCCACTGCTGCGGGTATTTTCACTAAAAACCTTGTTGTATCCCCTGGTGTAACCTGGAGCAAGCGGGCCCTGGCCAAATCCGGCAGTTGCCGAGCCATTGTTGTCAACAGTGGAAACGCCAATACCGTCGTCGGGCCAAAAGGCATGAAAGATTGTGACGCGATCACAAAAAAGGTTTCCGAAGAATTATCCATACCTCAAAAAGAAGTTCTAATCGCTTCCACCGGAGTGATAGGAGTTCCACTTCCCTCCGATAAAATTTTGAAAGCCACGCCACAATTGGTGAAAAAACTTGGCAAGACTGCCAAACACTGGACCAGTGCCGCTGAAGCGATCATGACAACCGACCTGGTATCAAAATCGGATCGTATTCAATACACCTATAAAGGGAAGAAAATCACGATCGGTGGAATCACAAAAGGATCGGGAATGATTCACCCGAATATGGCCACCATGCTTGGTTTTTTATACACCGATGCGGTGATCGATTCGGAAACTCTAAAAAAAGCCCTTGTTGAAGCCGCTGATCGTTCGTTTAATCGCATCACTGTGGACGGTGATAACAGTACCAACGACTGTGTCATAGTTCTTGCAAATGGAAAGGCAAATAACTCACCGATAAAATTCGGAACACCTGGCTACAGGGAATTCTTAAAAGCTCTGACAACAATCTGTAAAAACCTTGCATCAAAAATTGTCCTGGATGGGGAAGGAGCAACCAAGTTTGTCACGGTCCGTGTCCAAGGTGGAAAGACACGAAAGCAGGCTTACCTGATAGCGAATTCCATTGCAACATCTTCCCTGGTCAAAACCGCATTGTTCGGAGAAGACCCGAATTGGGGGAGAATTTTTTGTGCGGTTGGAAATTCAGGAGCACGGTTCGATCCTGACAAAGTAGATATTCTGTTAAACAAAAATCT